>NZ_JBPKBJ010000100.1:0-10565 GCF_051390655.1 Acinetobacter sp. P1(2025) | reverse complement strand
CCAGTGTTGATCTGTCAGCATGGTACGAGGCATAGCGAATAGTAAAATTGGGTTTGGCGATTTGATTTTACTACTTCGCTATTTTTTTAAGCTAAAAGTGTCAACACACCCTAATCATCTAAATGCCGATAGTTATCTTAGACAATATTACTGAGGATAATTCTGATGTTTTTGCTAAATGCTGATTTTTCAAAGTTCGCAGTCGTCAAACCTAGAGACTATCAATGGGTAAAATCACCTGGCGGCGAAGTAGAACGTGTCATGTTAGACCGAATTGGCAATGAAGCAGCTAGAGCAACAAGTTTAGTCAAATACGCACCTCTAAGCTTATTTCCAAAACACCAACATCCTCATGGCGAAGAGATTTTGGTATTGTCTGGAATGTTCACTGAAGATGGTAGCCAACACTATCAAAAAGGATGGTATTTGCGGAATCCTCATAACTCTAGTCATATTCCATCTAGTGAGATGGGCACCTTGATCTTTGTCAAACTCAGACAAATGTCCGAGACTGAAACTGAAGCTGTTCGTATCGATACCCATAACCCGAATAACTGGAAAAAAATGGGACATCGGGACATCTGTGAACTTTACCAATCTCCGCTAGAGCATACTTATCTAGAAAAAATCATGCCCTTACATCCCATCGAATATGATGTAAAAGGTGGTGCTGAAATTTTAGTGATTGAAGGTGAAATCAGCCATAGTGAAGAAACTTATCCAACAGGTTCTTGGTTACGTATTCCTCCACAGGCAGATTACCAACTTCAATCAGGTCAACAAGGCGCAACACTTTATCTAAAGACAGGTCATCTGATCGACATGATTCAGTCAACTCATAAAATTTAATGAGCGACTCCGAAATACATGTTTCAATCAAAGATGATGAAGCAACTAGCGATGCGTATGAACTGACATCACAATCCCAAAACCTGCCAATAAGGTGATAATAGCTGTACCACCATAGCTCATAAATGGTAATGGATCTCCTGTCACAGGAAAAATTCCACTAACCATACCTGAGTTAACAACGACATATAGAAAAAAAGACAATGCTAATGAACCGACAATCAATCGTCCGAAATTATTAAATGAGTTCAATCCAATCATAAAACAGCGGATGATGATTGCTGCATATAAGCTAAATAGAATTACCACACCAATAAAACCAAACTCTTCTGCATAAGTTGACATAATAAAGTCTGTATGCCGTTCAGGTAAAAATCCAAAATGTGATTGAGTGCCTTGTAAATAACCTTTTCCTGAAAACCCACCCGAACCAATCGCAATTTTAGACTGAATAATATTCCAACCTGAACCAAGGACATCAGCCTCAGGATCAATCAAAGTTGTGATACGCTTTTTTTGATAGCTTTCCAATAAAAAAGTCCAAGCAATCGGAAGAAATAACATCACTAAACCCATAGAGCCTAGAATTAATTTCCAAGAAATACCTGCCAAAAACAATACAAACAGACCACTGGTGAGGATCAGAATCCCTGCCCCCAAATCAGGTTGTAATGCGACTAAAAGTAAAGGAATGACAATTAAAACCAATGAAATCAAAATATGAAATATTCTAGGTGGCAAAGCATTTCTAGATAAAAACCACGTGATCATCAGCGGCATTGCAAACTTCATCAGTTCACTTGGTTGCATACTTCCTAACAATGGAATAGCGATTCACCGACGTGCACCCATTCTCACTTCACCGATAAAAAATACAGCGATGAGCAGTACCAAACTCACAGCATATAGATAAGGACTAAATGCCTGATAAACTTTTGGAGGAACTTGAGCACAAACAAAAAGTGCTACAAATCCTAAAAGGAAACTAAATCCTTGTTTGAATACCAACCCCATATCTTGAGCCGATGCACTATATACGACGATTAAACCTAAGATCGCATTTAAAATGAGAAGGCTCAATAACCAAGGGTCGAGATGTAATTTATGCCAATACGAAGAATTATTTTTGAGATGCAAACCATCTCGAATGGAATAACGTAAAAATCGGGATTGCGGAACAGGCTTCATGGTGATCTTAAAAATAAGAAAAACGAGCAGATAAATCTGAACTAAGGCGATGGAGTATATATTTAATTTGTTTCTGTGCTCAGATTATTACTTTTATTTTTGTGAATCTTTGATAAATTTGCAGATACCATTTAAATCAAAGGTTTTATACATATGGACCCCTCACCTTTAAGGCGTATCTTTGGCTCTCTCAGTAGACAGCTTGGAGAACTAGGATGATAGAATTTCTTTTAGACCCTAGCATCTGGATCGCGTTATTAACTTTAATCGTACTCGAAATCGTACTTGGCATTGATAACTTAGTTTTCATTGCAATTCTTGCAGATAAACTTCCTCCAGAACAAAGAGATAAAGCAAGAATCATAGGTCTTTCATTAGCCCTTATCATGCGTTTAGCCCTGCTTTCCATTATCTCTTGGCTAGTTACTTTAACAAAACCTATTCTCCATATATGGACTCTGAGTTTCTCAGGTCGAGACCTAATCCTACTCTTTGGTGGTCTTTTCTTACTCTATAAAGCCGTTACAGAATTACATGAAAAAATAGAAGGCAAACCTGTACATAAAACCCAATCAAGTGTTGCTTATGCAAGCTTTGGTATGGTGGTCACTCAGATCGTTATTCTAGATGCAGTGTTTTCTTTAGATTCTGTGATTACAGCAATCGGAATGGTTGACAATATTTATGTCATGATGGCAGCCGTGGTGATCGCTGTTGTAGTGATGTTGATTGCATCAAAACCATTAACAAACTTTGTAAATAAGCATCCTACTGTTGTTATTTTATGCTTAAGCTTCTTACTACTGATCGGTATTAGTTTGATTGCTGAAGGTTTTGGTTTCCATATCCCGAAAGGATATATCTATTCAGGTATTGCCGTTGCAATCCTAATTGAAGGTTTCAACCAATTTACTCAACGAAATGCTGAAAAACATGCATCAAAACTACCTTTAAGACATCGTACTGCAAACACGATCTTCAAGCTCATGGGTGGCAAAGAGCAAAATGACCCAACGATTATCGATAACAACGATGATTCATTCGGTGCCGAAGAACGCTACATGATCGGTGGTGTATTAACTCTGGCTGAACGCTCTGTTTCATCGATTATGACACCTAGAGATCAAATTTCTTGGGTCAACATCGATGATGATATTGAAGATATCAGAGCTAAAGTACTTGCAGTACCTCACAGCTTATTCCCTGTATGTAAAGGCAATTTGGATAAAGTCATTACTGTTGTACGCGCAAAAGAGCTGATCGATTGTTTGGATGAAAAAGAAGAATTGCAAAATCTTTTAAAACGCCAACGTCCAATTTTTATTTTTGAAAAGATGAAAGTGATAGATGCAATTAATACTTTGCGCTCTTCAAAAGGCTCTTTAGTCATGGTGACGAATGAATTTGGAAATATCCAAGGCTTGATCACTCCATTAGATGTATTTGAAGCAATTGCTGGTGAATTCCCAGACTCAGATGAACAACTGGATTTGACGAAAATATCTCATCAAGAATGGATAGCATCTGGCTTATTAGACCTTTATCAACTTCAACTTGAATTAGGCACACTTGAACTGGTTCAGGAAGGTTCAGGCTATGTAAGTGTCGCTGGTTTATTACTAGATAAATTAGAAGGTCAAGTTGATGTCGGTTCTACATTGACCTATGAGGGAATCTATTTCGAAATTATAGAAATGGATGGCACTCGCATTAAGAAAGTCAAAATTATTTATCCGATGTAAATCCAACCATAAAAAAGAGCCTTTCAAAAAGGCTCTTTTTTTTTATATCTCAATCTGACTACCAATTTCGACAACACGATTCGTAGGGATTTGATAAAAATCGCTAATAGGACTTGTATTCTTTTGCATCGTAGCGAATAACTGTTTTCTCCATGTAGTTAACTTATTATCCGCTTTGTAGATCAATCTTTCGCGTGACACAAAGAAACTGATTTCCATCAGATTATATTCAAAATCAATTTTATTGAAAATTTGCTCTAAGACCATAGGTACATTCGGCTGCTCTTTAAAACCATAATTGATTTGTATCCGATAAAAGCCTTTCTCTAAAACTTCGAACTCATATCTCAGTTCATCTTGCACGTATGGGATATCCGAAACTTGCACCGTTACCAACATATTTTTGTCATGAAGAATCTTGTTGTGCTTGAGATTATGCAACAACGCATGTGGTACTACAGATGGAGAACCTGTCAGAAACACAGCAGTACCAAATACCTTATTCATATCTGTGCCTAGATATTTAATAAAGGTTTCTAACTGCAACGTATCGCTTTGGAGTTTTTCCTGCAATTGAACCCGCCCTTTCTTCCATGTCATCATCAATGTAAAGACAAAGACAGCGATAAGCACAGGCACCCATCCACCAATAAAGAACTTAAGTAGATTCGAGCCTAACAGCACTAAATCAATAAAAATGAATGGTACAGCGAATAAAACCAGTTTCCACGTTTTCCATTTCCAGTAGCTATAAGCAAGAAATGCAACCAAAAGCGTATCGCAGAACATGGTAATCGTTACAGCAAGACCATAAGCACCTGCTAAATTACTACTTGTTTTAAAGAGTAAAACTAGGAATAAAATTGAAATATATAGAATCCAATTGAGCAAAGGGATGTAAATTTGACCCACTTCAGACGCTGAGGTATGTAGTACATTCAGACGAGGTAAATAACCCAATTGAATCGCTTGTTTCGCCATCGAAAAAACACCACTAATCAATGCCTGTGATGCGATCACAGCTGCTGCGGTCGCAATAAGAATCATTGGATAGAGGAAGAAAGATGGTACAAGTAAATAAAATGGATTAGTAATCGCTGTAGTATCTCTTAGCAATAAAGCACCTTGACCTGCATAATTCAACATAAGACAAGGCAAAACAACGAGGAACCAACCAAGGCGTATCGGAAGAACACCAAAATGCCCCATATCAGCATAAAGCGCTTCACCACCTGTGACGGTCAAAACGACAGCGCCCATCACAAAAAATGAAATATACGGATTGGTGATAATAAATTGCAATGCCCAATGTGGACTTAAGAAAGCCAAAATCGTTGGGCTTTGAATAATACTCACAAACCCAATTGCACCAATAGACAAAAACCAAAGCAGTGTAATTGGGCCAAAAAACTTACCCATTACGGCAGTTCCATGTTTTTGTACAAGAAACAATGCCGTCAGAATGCCGATACTGATCGGTAATATAAATTTATCAAATGCTGGAGCCGCAACAGAAAGTCCTTCCACAGCCGATAACACAGATATTGCGGGTGTAATAATGCCATCACCAAAGAATAATGAAGCGCCAATAAATCCTAAAGCTGTAATCAGAATTTTTGTTCGATTAGAAAGACCTGGCTGACGTAAATTCAAGGCAAGTAATGCCATGATTCCACCTTCGCCATTGTTATCTGCTCGCATTATCACCATCACATATTTAAGAGAGACGATCAACATGATGGTCCAGAAAATAAGCGATAAGATTCCTAAAATATTAATTTCATTGATTGGCATTCCATGTGTTGCATGAAAGCTTTCTTTAAGTGCATAAAGTGGGCTAGTTCCAATATCGCCAAAGACTACACCAAGTGCAGCTAAAGTCAGTATGGGTACACTAGCTTTCTCTACCGTCTGATTTTGCATGTTGTAAAAAAACACTTCTAAAAGTTAAAGTGATACTAGCACTCAATCTATCACTCACTAAATAATTTATTTATAAGCCAGTTAAATATCTAATATTTAATTAAATAATTGCTTATTCAAATTAAATCACTCTACCTTTGAGTTAATTAAAATAGCGCCAATAAACACGCTCGCATTCCTTCAAAAAAACTCCACTTGAGAAGAATTATCAGTTATTATTTGGGCAAGAATTATTCCTGTGAATTGACCATGAATGCTCATACCTTAACGTTGGCCAATGTCTTAACGATTCAAAAGCTTAGCAAAAAATTCGGTGAGCGTTTTGCTGTAAATCAAGCATCATGGTCTGCTCAAAGTGGTCAGATTATTTGCCTATTGGGACATTCAGGTTGCGGTAAGACAACCATGCTACGTCTGATCGCAGGTCTAGAGACTCCTACTGAGGGTTCTATTCAGCTAGAAAGAAAAGTTCTATGGGACCCATATCAACAAGTTCAAGCTGAAGAACGCAATATCGGTTTTGTATTTCAAGACTATGCTCTCTTTCCACATTTGAGCGTGTTGGAAAATGTGATGTTTGGATTGAAAAAAATCCCGAAGCACGAGCGTCAATCTATTGCTGAAAATGCGTTAAAGCATGTCTCTATGTCGCATCATATTCATAGCTATCCACATACTTTATCTGGTGGTGAGCAACAGCGTGTCGCTTTAGCTCGTGCACTCGCACCTAAACCTCATGTATTGCTTATGGATGAACCATTTTCGAATTTGGATCATCGTTTACGTGATCAAATTCGACAAAGTACTATTGAGATTTTAAAACAGACTTCAACCACCACTATCATTGTGACTCATGATCCTGAAGAAGCACTTCAAATTGCTGATCAGATTATTTTGATGCATCAGGGTAAAATCATTCAAAGTGGTACACCCAAGCAGCTTTACTTCCAACCGAAAACACTTTTTGCAGCACGTTATTTTTCCGATTTGAATGAAATAAAAACCCAAATACAAGATCAACAATTGCATACGTTTTTTGGAAATATTGCGATTCCAAAACATTTGACGAGTAGTAACGAGATTCGTTGCTATTTTAGACCCCATCAATTACGTGTTAATCGGATAAAAACTGAAAATAGTCTAGCTGCTAAAATTATTTCGTCGAACTTCTTAGGCTATTCACAACTACTTAAATTAAAAATCGAGGCAGAAGATAAAGTGTTAATTGCTTATGTTGAATATTCTCAACATTACGACCAAGCAGACACCGTCTACCTATCGTTAGATTTATCTCAGTGTTTCTTTTATGAATCCAATGATTCAATCGAAATCCATCAATCATCCACTTAACTGGTATTTATTATTCAAGTTTCTTCTTTTTAGGGATCAAAAATGAACCAACGAATAAAACTTCATGCGCTTTCAGTTAGTCTTGTCGCACTCAGCAGTGGTTGGGTAAATGCCGCTGAGGTCAATCTCTATACCACTCGCGAACCTGTGTTAATTCAACCACTCTTAGAAGAGTTCAATCAAAAAACAGGTATTAAAGTAAACACTGTTTTTATCAAAGATGGAATGCTGGAACGTGTTAAAACTGAAGGTCGCCGCTCACCTGCAGACGTCATGCTGACAGTTGATTTCGGTAATTTGGTTGATTTGGTTGAAAATGGTTTAACTCAACGAGTGAACTCTAAAGTTTTAAATACCGCGATTCCAGGTAACTTACGTGCAGCCAATGGTCATTGGTATGCGCTATCTATGCGTGCTCGTGCAGTGTATGTCTCTAAAGATCGTACACCACTAAAAGCCATCAGTTATGAAGAACTCGCAAATCCAAAATGGAAAGGTAAGATTTGTATCCGCTCTGGCAGCCATCCTTATAACACATGGCTAATTGCATCCTATATTGCTCATCACGGCGAAAAAGCAACTGAGCAATGGTTACGTGGCATCAAAGCAAATTTAGCACGCCCAGCGAGTGGTGGCGATCGTGATGTTGCACGTGATATTCTCGGTAAAATTTGTGATATCGGTGTTGCAAATACCTACTACGTAGGAACAATGCGTAATGGTGATGCTGAGCAACAACGTTGGGGCAATGCAATTAATGTTGTATTACCTCGCTTTAAAAATGGTGGAACGCATATTAATGTATCAGGTGCAGCTGTAGCAAAATATGCACCAAACCGTAAAGAAGCAGTTCAATTATTGGAATTCTTATCTTCAGATCATGCACAAGCAATCTATGCACAAAGTGGTTATGAGTATCCAGTAAAACCTGGTGTGAAGATTGATCCAATTATCGCAAGTTTCGGAAAGTTAAATATTGATAACGTCCGTCTGAGTGAAATTGCAAAATATCGTAAAGCAGCAAATCTGTTAGTCGATAAAGTTCAATTTAATCACTAAGTGATTTTATGGACAGGTCATCCATTTTGTTTTGACCTGTCCAATCAAACTTCTTAAACCTGCTCTTCAATAGTTTCTTAATCTCTAATGACCAAAAATAAGCATCACTTTAATTTATTCACATCGCTCAGTGGGGTATTGACCTTACTTGCCTGCTTGCCTGTTATTGCATTGGTTGTAACAGCGATTCAGGGTAATAGTGATATTTTTGGGCATCTGATTCAGTATGTTCTGCCACCTACTTTGGTTGATACCAGTATTTTATTATTTGGTGTTGGTCTACTCACGATTTTAATCGGGACTGGTAGCGCATGGTTAGTAACCGCATATCAGTTTAGAGGTCGAGCTTTTTTAGATTGGGCGCTGCTGCTTCCCCTTGCAATACCAACATATATCATCGCTTATAGCTATATCGATATTTTGCATCCTATCGGCCCAGTACAAAGCTTTCTAACCGCTAACTTTGGTTGGGAATCTCAACCTGCTTGGTTTCCGAATATTCGCTCTGTTTGGGGCTGTATTTTTCTATTAAGTTTTGTCTTATATCCTTATGTCTATTTAAGCACACGTGCAATGTTTCTCATGCAATCAACTAGCTTGATTGAAGTTGCACGCAGTTTAGGGCTCAACCCGAACCAAGTTTTTTTTCGAGTCGCGATTCCTTTAGCTCGCCCAGCAATCGCTGTGGGGGCTAGTTTAGCTTTGATGGAAACCATCAATGACATCGGTGCAACCGAGTTTTTAGGCGTCAAAACTCTAACTTTATCGATCTATTCAACATGGACAAATCAATCCGATCTCGCTAGTGCTGCACAAATCGCGATTTTCATGTTGATCATTATTACTTTATTGGTTGTTATTGAAAGACTGGGTAGACGCAAACAACGCTATATGAACTCTGCTCAACGTAGTCGATTGATGCCAGCACAACAACTCAGTGGCACAAAAGCTGGTTTATGTTTAATACTTGGATTGATTCCTATCAGCATTGGTTTCCTCATTCCGTTCATCCATTTATTTGTGGAATCTTATAAGCGTTTCAAGTATGCAGGTTTTTCAGACTATTTATTACAAGCATCAATCAACACTTTATTTTTAGCTACAGTTGCTACTGTGATCACAATTGCAATCGGATTTTTTATTGTCAGTGCGGCACGCTTTAGCCAAATTACATGGTTTAGCCGAATTGCCAGTTTAGGTTATGCAATACCTGGAACTGTGTTGGCCATTGGTCTTATGTTATCACTTGGAAAAATTGATCATGCGGTAGCTGATTTTCTTGAATTTAAATTAGGAATTCACACAGGCTTGCTCTTTTTAGGAACAACTTTTACCCTCATTTATGCATACAGTGTACGCTTTCTTGCAATCGCAATTGGTGGAATAGAGTCTGGATATAATCGTATCCATGGCGTATTTGATGATGCAGCTCAAAATTTAGGCCGAAATCAATTTCTAGTATTAAAAGAAGTTCATCTTCCACTACTCCGCCCTGCAATCATCTCTGCGGCATTACTTATTTTTGTGGATTGTATGAAAGAATTGCCGGCCACCTTGTTACTTCGACCTTTAAATATGGAAACCCTCGCAACTCAGTTATATGCTGAAGCCTCAAGAGGAACATATGAAGATGGAGCAATTGCAGCATTATTAATTGTTTTAGTGGGTTTGATCCCTGTCATTCTGCTTGCTCGTATGAGTAAAGTGTTAAACAAATAAATAAGATTTTAGCGATATAGCGAATTCTGCTATATAGTCCACAAATAAGAAAGGGTTGTATTTAATCAATACAACCCTTTTTTCTATGTCTACCGAATCATCGATTAGAAACGATAACGAACACCGGCTTCAAATGAACGCTCAGGACCAACATAAATCCCTTGACGTAAACTCGCGATATAACGCTTGTCCTCTAAGTTTTTAACTGCGCCATAAAACTCAACTTGATCATTCAAGGTATAGCGAGTTGTTAAATCGACAATCGTGTAAGCATCGATTTTTCCAGTAAAGAATCCGGAAGTATTCTCAACAATCGGTTTGGTATTTAATTCATCAGTAAACTGAGAACCTGTATAGTTTGCACTCAACTGACTACGTAAACCTGCATAGGTATAACCTACCCCAAGATTTGCCACCCATTCAGGTGTATATGGTACACGGTCACCATCTTTTGATTTTAGTGAACCATTTTTGTTGTAACGATCGCCTTTGAACTCAGCATTTGCAATCCATGTAAGATTAGCAAACACATCGAAACCATTCTCAAATTCTAAACTTACAGCACCTTCAAGCCCTTGGTTGTATGTTTTACCACCATTGGTCGATTGAAAATCTGAGTTACTGATGTGGATCTATGATTTTAGACCACGTCTATAAGTGATAATCTACTCCCCAATAAGCATGGGAAATGCTTGTTTCTGGAGTCAACCATGACACGAAGAAAACGTCGTAATC
>NZ_JBPKBJ010000099.1:0-10581 GCF_051390655.1 Acinetobacter sp. P1(2025) | reverse complement strand
CTTTACTTTTTCATATTTCATGTACTCATGATAGTAGAACATGACTTTTTAATGTGGATAAAAAACAAACAAAACGTTGATCGTTTTTTGATTTTTGCAAGAAGTCTAATATAGTTTTGATACTGTTGCGCATCGAAGTCTTCTGGTTCAAGCAATAAAACGGGCAAATTAGGTTGTGATGATGCTTGAATCAAAGAGAGAGTTTGTTCGATTTTTAAATCATAAGCTCGACCGAAAATCACCATATCCCAAGGTAGATTCAGTTGCTTTTCAAATGTTTTAAAATCATCCAATAGACAAGCTTGGACTTTGTGTTCTTGTGCAGAAAATAATTGCAAAATTTGATTATAACGAAGTTGGTTATCATCAATAATTAATAAGCGTGTTTCAGTACGTTTTAACTTTTTAGAGAGTAAAGAATTTCTCACTTCAATGCTTCCCATAAATCTTGATCATTTGTATCCATATTCTTTTGTGCTATAAATTTTTGAAGATTAGGTTCATCTTCTTCATTGAGCAATTCGAAATCAAACTGGACAAAACTTTGAGTAATTAACTGTGCTGTTAATAAGTACACTTTTACTTCCTCTTTCCCCAATCGTAAATGAATAGCTTGCTGTTCTCTGAAAATTTGCGAACCTGGCAATATGATTGTTGTTTTTGTTTCATCCAGATTCTGATTTTTTAAAATAAGTGCAGGGTGGTAATTACTCACATGGCGGTCAGATTGAATACGTACTGCGCATGGGAAAATATCCTGTGCTAAAACCTCTAAACCGAGTTCAAGGCTTTTTTCACTGGATTGTTTAAGCCAACGAATAACACCTCCTCGCCAATGACCATGTGAGGTTTCTTTCACCAAGATATATTCGCCAGTCCGAAGGTTTTTAGGTGCTTCAGTCGTCCATTTAATACGATATCCATTTACGCTAATATCAAGAATATCTGCTTGATAAACTGCTTTACTTTCACGGCTTAAACGTTGGATGGAAGATTCTTGATTGTCAGAAGATTCTTTTTTATCCCACGATGACAAAAAGCGAGATTCGCTTTGTAATCCATAACCATGTTCAAGTTGAAGAGTTTCAGCGAAGTTCTTTGCTTTAGATAGATAGAAGTGAGCAGTGAGTAATCCAAAACAAATATGCAACTGCGCAGAGTACTCATAACGCTCGTGACGTCGTTCTGCAGTGGTGCCAAGAATCGTTTGAACATGAAACTTCAGCGCAGGTGTTAAATAGATTTTTTCATTTTTAGAAATATATTCTGCATTTTTGTGAAGTGTTGCAGTGACATGATCTAAAAGACTATTGGTGCTGATGAAAATATTTGGATTAAATCCTGAACTCTGTTTCTTGTTATAAATAGGTGGGTGATCTTTACTGGTATCAACTACATATTTGGTTAACTCAGTTTCTTTTGGTAATAGTTGCAGCATTTTCGCCCAGTCAAAGCTGCATTGGAATAAAGCTTGAATTTCAGATTGGCGAATTTGATTGGTGTTAAAAATATCCATTAGGATAAGTTGCGCATAAGCTTGAGCAACATTATTGAGACTTGGTTTGCCTGCTGGTTGTTCCAAAGTAGTATGATGATATTTATGAGTTACAGCTGCATCATAAAGTTGGTGAGCAATGAGCCATTGTCCTGCAACAGGTTCACTATAAAGCATATGTTGCTGATACAGGAGTTGAGTGAGTTGTTGTAATGCTTGGAAAGTCGCTAAGGTTCTTGCAGTCTGGAGATTTTTCTTTTGATTTAATGCAAAAAAAGAAAATTTTTGATGCTCAAGTTGATCGCTACTTCGGCGAACAATATTGATATAAATCGCTGCGAAGTAACAACGCAAAAGCATTGCCAGTTCGATAATGTGTTCATTGCGATCAGAGGTGATGACACCTTGATTAAAAAAATTCTTTTCTAGACTACCTAAAACATTTTCGATGGTAGGGTGTAGTGTCTGTATTAAATCAAAACGTAAAGTTTCTGAGCACTCTAATTCACTTAGCTCAAGTAAAGCTGAAAATAATGCTTTAGAGGTATCACCCAATTGCATTATGGCAAGTGTTGAAATCCATTCGTTCAAGCTTTTAGTGTTTGAATCACAAAAACTGAGTTTATCCCTTCTTAAAACAGTGGGAATTTGAAAAATATCCGAAAATGCATTATCCATCATTGTAATCAATCTCAGAACGTTTGAACCCCAAAAAGCGGTGTTTTATTTTTTTCGCCCGCAATTTCCCTTACGAGTTTAGGGACAAGATATCCAGGTAAACTCGCTAAAACATCAGTATATATATGATCTATCTCTGAAGACCTTAAATCAAAATGTTGAGCGCCTTTTACTTTATCTAATACATGAAGATAATAAGGCATTACACGCGCGTCAAATAAACGCAAACTTAAATTATTCAAAATTTCTGCAGAATCATTCACACCTTTGAGTAAAACTGCTTGATTTAGCACTGTAATATGGTGTTCTGATAACTGTAATAACTTTGAGCAAGTAAAGTCGTCAAGTTCAGCTGCGTGATTTGAGTGTATCACTACTACAATGCGTAGCCTACTGTTTTTTAATATAGAAATCAGCTCTTCATCGATTCGATTTGGAATAACGACGGGAACACGTGAATGAATTCTCAGAATCTTAATCTGAGGGAGAGATGCTAGACGTTCCAACCAAAGTGCTAATTTTCGATTTGATAAAGTTAGGGGATCTCCGCCACTCAAAATAACTTCATTAATTTGAGGATTTTGCTCAATATACTGTTTGATATTAATCCAATCATCATTTTTGGGTAGGTTTTCTTGATAGGGGAAATGGCGACGGAAACAATAACGACAATGAATCGCACATGCACCAGTTAAAGTCAGTAAAAAACGTGATTGATATTTATGTAGAACTCCAGCCATTTGATTAGCTGCTTCTTCACCAAGTGGGTCAGTAACAAATTCGGGATGATCTTCAAGTTCTAAATGATGAGGTAAAACTTGTAGCAATAAGGGATCAAAAGGATCTCCAATGCTCATTTTTCCGACGAATGCGCGTGGAACACGTAATTTGAACTGTTCAGAGGCAAGGATTGCCCCTGATAATAACTGTTCAGTGGATAACTCAAGCAGATTTAACAACTCTAAAGGATCAGTAATTAGATCACTGAGTTGTGATTGCCAGTTTTTCTCTTGATGTAAATAGTTTATCATGCCATACGTTAAAATAGTGTTAGCCTAAAGGCTATTGGCCTAGTCTAGCATTAATAGATTTGAGTTTTAAGTTGGAGTGCGCCTTTCATGGCCTATTATTCTACAAATGATTTTAAAGCTGGCCTTAAGGTCATGCTGGATGGTAACCCATGTTCAATCATGGAAAATGAATATGTAAAACCAGGTAAAGGTCAGGCGTTTAACCGCGTAAAATTACGTAACCTTCGCTCTGGTAAAGTATTAGAAAAAACATTCAAATCAGGTGATTCTTTAGAAGCTGCTGATATCGTAGAAGTAGAAATGGAATACCTCTACAACGATGGCGAAATGTGGAACTTTATGGATCCAGTAACTTTTGAGCAAATCGCTGCTGATAAAACAGCAATGGGCGACGCTGCAAAATGGTTAAAAGATGATTCAAATGAAAAATGTACAATCATGTTATTTAATGGTGTACCTTTAACTGTAAGCCCACCTAACTTTGTTGTGCTCAAAATCGTTGAGACTGATCCAGGTGTACGTGGTGACACTTCTGGCGGCGGAGGTAAGCCAGCGAAACTTGAAACAGGTGCTGTGGTACGTGTTCCATTATTCGTTCAGCAAGAAGAAAGCGTTCGTGTAGATACTCGTACTGGTGACTACCTAGAGCGTGCGTAATCGTTAAACATAAAGTATACGATTATCGAAGGGATGATAAAGAATCATCCCTTTTTTTATGCCAAAGTATTAGATAAATCTATTTTAATAAACGATAGACTCACGAAGATATTTTCTAAAGAAAATATAGGAATGGAAATCCAAATCACCAAAAGTGAAATATTTGAGAGGTTTTGAATGGAGATAACACAAGCAAAAACATCGCTTTCCTCTAAGATTCTATGGAGTTTAGTTGCCATTATCGGGGCAATTTCTTTTGGGATATTGGCGGTGAGTCGCGGTGAGCATGTAAATGCAGTTTGGTTGGTTCTCGCTGCTGTCTGTGTATATAGCATTGCATATCGGTTCTACAGTTTATTTATCGCAAACAAGGTTTTTGAATTAAACCCAAGGCGATTAACCCCAGCTCATCGTTTAAACGATGGTTTGGATTATGTTCCTACCAATAAATACGTATTATTTGGGCATCATTTTGCGGCGATTGCTGGTGCTGGTCCTTTAGTGGGACCAATTCTAGCGGCTCAGATGGGTTATTTACCTGGAACAATTTGGCTGCTTGTCGGTGTGGTGATTGCAGGTGCAGTTCAAGATTTTCTTGTGCTGTTTATCTCCACACGTCGTGATGGTCGTTCATTAGGTGAAATGGCAAAGCAGGAATTGGGTACTTTTGCTGGTGTTATCGTCATGCTTGGTACATTGGGCGTGATGGTGATTATTCTAGCAGTACTTGCACTGGTTGTGGTTAAAGCATTAGCTCATAGCCCTTGGGGTGTATTCAGTATTGCTGCAACGATTCCTATTGCATTATTTATGGGCGTGTACATGCGTTATCTGCGCCCAGGTAAAATTGCAGAAGTCTCTATCATTGGTTTCGTCTTGATGATGGCCGCGATTGTTTTTGGTGGTGATGTCGCAAAAGATCCGTATTGGGGACAGTTATTTACCTTAAGTGGAACGCAATTGACATGGGCATTAATCATTTATGGTTTTATTGCATCAGTCTTACCAGTTTGGTTACTGTTAGCACCACGTGATTATTTATCAACATTTCTTAAAATTGGTGTAATTGCTGGCTTGGCGATCGGTATTGTATTTGCAATGCCTGATTTGAAAATGCCTGCGGTAACGCATTTTGTGGATGGTACAGGACCTGTTTTCGCAGGGACATTATTTCCATTTCTATTTATTACGATTGCTTGTGGTGCCATTTCTGGTTTCCATGCGCTAGTTTCTTCTGGTACCACGCCTAAGCTCGTCGATAACGAAGTAAATATTCGTATGATCGGTTATGGTGGAATGTTGATGGAATCTTTTGTCGGCATTATGGCAATGATTTGTGCGACTGTACTTGATCCAGGAATCTATTTTGCGATCAATGCTCCTGCAGCAGTGTTAGGTACAACGGTTGATACAGCTGCTGAAGCTGTCCGTAATTTAGGTTTCATCGTTACACCAGAAATGTTAACTGTACTCGCACAAGAAGTGGGTGAGAGCTCTATTTTATCTCGCACAGGCGGTGCACCGACTTTTGCGATTGGTATGGCACATATCATTTCTGAAATTTTCAATAGTCGTTCAATGATGGCTTTTTGGTATCACTTCGCGATCCTGTTTGAAGCATTATTTATTTTAACCGCGGTGGATGCAGGAACACGTGCTTGTCGTTTTATGGTGCAAGATACGGTCGGGATAGTTGTACCTGCGGTTAAACAATCTAGCTCTTTTTTTGGAAACTTAGTTGGAACTTTTGTTGCGGTTGCTGGCTGGGGCTTCTTCGTTTATCAAGGTGTCGTTGATCCTCTAGGTGGTATTAATTCGTTATGGCCACTCTTTGGTATTGGTAACCAAATTCTTGCATCAATGGCATTAATCTTGGGTACGGTGATTTTATTCAAGATGAAGAAAGAGAAATATGTATGGGTCACAATCGTCCCAACAGTTTTCTTATTTATCACTTCTATGACTGCAGGTTGGCAAAAAATCTTCCATGAGAATCCGAAGATTGGTTTCCTTGCTCAAGCGAACCGTTTTTCTGATGCGATTGCACGTGGGGAGATACTCGCTCCGGCGAAAACAGTAGCAGAGATGCAAACAATTGTGATGTCCAATCAAATCAACGCGGTGTTGTGTGGATTCTTTATGATTGTTGCTATCGTAATGGTAATTGCATCTATTGGAGCAATTCGAAAAGCATTAGCAAGTTCAACGCCTACTGTGAATGAGGCACCTGCTGTTTATTCAGATGTACCGATGACTGCGAATAGCGTGAAGGGAGAATAAGCATGGATTTCAAAATTGCGAAAGAAGGTGGTTCCGTAATCGTGAAGATTATTAAATTCACGATTATGTCGCAAAAACACCTGATTTTCTCACCAAGAAATTGGTCTCGTATCGCACTTCTATGGCAAAACTTGCAAAAAAGTTTCCGTTTAATGGTTGGAGTACCAGATTACGAAAACTATCTCAGACATATGCAACAGCATCATCCAGATTTGACACCGATGGATGCGAAGACTTTTTATCGTCACTGTGTCGATGCGCGTTACCCATCGTCAGGCGGGAATATGAAAAAATGTCCTTGCTAGAAGTTATTTGATTTCTTTGAAAAAAAATCAAAACAGTGTATGTTGAGGCATACACTGTTTTATTTTGGGGATAGAATTATGTGGGGCATGGAAAAAGCTTCTGTTCAAGAAAAAAAAATACAAAATCAGCAACTAGAACAAGATATTAAAAGCTTTAGCTATAAAATAGAAAGTTTCCTTATTCAAGTTAATGAGCTGATCTTAGATAAGCCGCAACAAACTAAACTTGCACTGACTTGTTTGCTTGCTGGTGGTCATGTGCTATTTGAAGATTTACCTGGCTTGGGTAAAACAACATTAGCCAGTGCTTTAGCTCGTTTGGCGGGACTGCATTTTCAACGAATCCAATTTACCAATGATATGCTGGCGAGTGATGTGATTGGTATCAATATTTTTAATCAAAAAGAACATATTTTTGAATTTAAAAAAGGCCCTGTCTTTACTCAAATTTTACTTGCGGATGAAATTAATCGTTGTAGCCCTAAAACGCAAAGCGCGTTGCTCGAAGCAATGGAAGAAGGGGCTGTTACAGTTGATGGTATTCACTATGAATTACCTCAGCCTTTTTGGGTACTGGCTACGCAAAACCCACTCTTTCAAAGTGGAACCTATGCTTTGCCTGAGTCTCAACTAGATCGTTTTTTAATGCGTTTGTCTTTGGGCTATCCATCTCGCCAAGCTGAAAAACTTTTACTTCAACAAAGTTCACGTCAGCTTCTTATCCATCAATTGGATTCTGTATTTAATCAAGCGGATATTTTGCATTTACGTGAACTCGCTAAACAAGTTTTTTTAAGTGATGCTGTACTTAACTATATTTTAGATTTAGCCGCTGAAACACGTAAGCAGCGTCATGGTCTATCAACACGTGGAGTATTGGCATTAAAAGCTGCATCCCAAGCTTATGCATTAGTAGAAGGTCGAGCTTTTGTAACGACAGACGACGTGCAGATGGTGTTTATATCTGTAGTTTCACATCGTCTCAGTTTGGGTGAAAATGAAGTAAGAAAAATTTTAGAATCGGTAGAGGCATTCTAGTTGAGAGTGGGATATGCAAAAATTATTCAAGCATCCACTACAAAACTGGATTGCAAAACGATTCCAAATTGATGAAAAGAAGCGACTTACACAAAAAGATATTTTGATCTTTTTATATAGGCAAGGTTTTCTATATCTTGTGCTAATTTTAATTACGTTTATTGCAGGTATTAACTACGCAAATAACCTAATTCTAGGTTTTTGTTTTTTAATTAGTGCAATTTTATGGATTAGTTTTTATCTTACTTTTAAGCAGTTACATCGGCTGGATATAGAGCTTGTCTTTCCTGAGATAGGGCAAGTGGATAACTCATTTACACTAAAAATAATGTTTAAACAAAAAAGTATTTTTACTCGATATCTCAGAATTATTAGTGAAGACAAAGAACATTTTTTCTGTTTTGAGCATACTCAACAAATTTTTGAGTTGCCATTTTACCCAAATGCTCGAGGACAATACGATTTTTCACCCATAAAAATTTATTCTACTTACCCATTCGGTTTAGTGCGTGCATGGACTTATTTATATCCTAAGTATAAGGTGTGGATTGCTCCCAAAGCTCACGATTGGCAAAAAGAACATAAAAGCCAACCTACCAATGCTCAAGACAGCTTAGATGAGTTTAAAGAGCTAAGAGCATTTCAACATGGTGATTCCTATCAAAATGTAGCTTGGAAACAGGTTGCAAGAGGACAAGGATTTTTTATTAAAATGTTCGAAACTCAAGCCAATCATCAATATTTAGAAATAGATTATCAACAAATACCTGCACAAGGGCATGAACAAAAACTGAGTTTTATGATGGGTTTAATTGAGCAATGCGAACTATTGGGCGATGACTATGCTGTGATATTGCCTCATGCACGATTAGAAAGTGGACAAGGTCAATCACAGTTAATCAAGGCTAAACTTTTGCTGGCGCAGGCTTGATGATGAATAAACAAATTTATTTCTGTATTTTAGTTGCGCTAGTCTTAATACTAATTGGACAAATCCCGTTTATTCCATTTACTTTGAGTGGTCTATGGGCTGTCGTGTTGTTGGTTTTGGTTTGGCAATATTTAAAGAACAAAATCACAGCATTTTCGAATTGGATTCTTGTTCCATTTACGATAGTTTCTATTGCCTTGATCTTTCTACAATACCAAAGCTTATTTGGTGTGGAAGCTGGAGTTGCATTTCTTTGTACCTGTTTAATTGCAAAGACAATGGAAGTTAAAAATACTCGAGATCTATTGGTTGTATTTAACTTCGCATTATTTGTCAGTGCTAGTCTGTTATTGCATAGTCAAGCATTCTGGATGGCGCTAGTTGTATTTTCTGTATTTATCATGTGTATGGTTGGGTTATATCGCATTCAAACCGCACTTTTTCAGCAAAAAACAGCATCAAACCAGTTCAGACGTGATTTAAAGCAGATATTTAAATTTGTAGCAGTAGCGACCCCATTTTTTATTTTATTATTTATTTTCTTCCCGCGTTTACCCCCATTGTGGGCGATTCCAATTCAACAAGATCGTGCTACGACGGGGATTAGTGATCGTATGTCTCCAGGTGATATTGCGGAGCTGTCGCAATCATCAGCTCTAGCATTTCGTATTGTGGCAAATATGAATCAGTTGCCGAGTCGAAATGATTTATATTGGAGAGCATTGGTATTGGATATGTATGATGGTTCAACTTGGACCAGTCATTATTCAAATCAAAGTTTGAAGCGAGTGGATTACGCTACTCAAAAACAAGTTACATACCAATATTTATCAGCTGATGAGCAATCCAATTGGATCATGGGACTTGAATATTCAGTTCCTCAAGAACGATATTTACAGGTTTATCAGGATGATAGTATTCGCCCATCAAAATTGATAAAGCGAAATCAACCAATACAAATGTTGTGGTTAGGCAGAATATCTGCCCAATCAGAAGTTTTGAATCCAATACAAATAGAAATAAACACTCGGTATATTGAAGGATTAGATCCAAAAGCACAGAAACTCGCAGAAACATTATTGAATCAAAGCCAGCATCAACCGAACCAATATATCCGAAGTGTCTTAGCTTGGTATCGAAAAAATGGTTTTGTATACACATTAACTCCTGGAACTTTGGGTGGAAACCGAATAGATCAGTTTTTATTTTCAAGTCGTAAAGGGTTTTGTGAGCACTATGCATCTAGTTTTGTAATGTTAATGCGTTATGCAGGTATTCCTGCCCGTGTGGTAACAGGTTATCAAGGGGGGCAACTAGCACCTGATAATCAGAGTTGGGAAGTAAGACAATTAGATGCACATGCATGGAGTGAAGTTTATCTAAATGGTAAATGGCAAAGAATTGATCCAACAGTGATGATTGCGCCGCAAAGAATTGACACAGGCATGCAAAATTATTTAGCCCAAGACGAAACAGTCTGGGGTGATCAGCAATCAGAAACTTGGCGTTTACAGCAATTTAAAATGCTAAAAAACATGCGAATTTGGAGTGATTATTTAAGTTATCAATGGCAGAGTAAAGTCGTTGGATATGATGTAGAAAAGCAAAAGAATTGGTTATCACGTTTAGGATTAAATTCAAGTTATGCCTATGTGATTATTTTAATCGGAGGATTTGGATCAATTCTAATTTTGTATGCGGCTTATTATTGGTGGGTGCAAAGATCCAAACAAACGTCTTACGACCGTGAAATACAAAAGTTTCAGAAAAAGTTGCCCATTCATTTGCGAAAAAGACATTCTGAGACATTTCAGATGTGGATTCATCGTTTATCTGAACAGGCTAATGGTCATCAATCATTTGAACAACTTATTGTGTTATATCAAAAAATTATTTTTAAGGAACAAAAGGATGAAAATAATCTCATGCTATTTAAGCGTTTGCTTAAAGACTGTGCGATTACACTAAAACAGGTTCAAAAAAACTTGTGAAGCTTATAAAAAATGAATATCATGCTTTTCATTCTAGGTGTATAGCTCAGTTGGTTAGAGCGCTACGTTGACATCGTAGAGGTCAGCAGTTCGAGTCTGCTTATACCTACCAATATTCTAAACGTTATGTTATAAGGGTTTTAAGCGAAAACAGTAGCTTAAAGCCCTTTTTTGT
>NZ_JBPKBJ010000098.1:0-11576 GCF_051390655.1 Acinetobacter sp. P1(2025) | reverse complement strand
GATTCAATCAATAATTGAACCGCTCTTTCTCTGATTTCAGGGGTATATTTTAATTTTGTCATCGGGATAGTCTCTCAGAATATTGACTCTCCGACAAACCCGGTACGGTTCAACTAGCTTCGTACAGGACTTAAAAGCGAAAAAAATTTCAATTTTACCAAGTGACCATACTTGCAGAATTGCATTTGAAATAGATAATACAGTTCCTGTAAAAACTGATCCTAAGCCAGTATTGGAACCATCTAATGAAATTAAACCAGATGATTTTGATATTCAGCTTGTAGTTTAATCTGAGGTTAATGTGTTTAATAAAGATCGTTTACGTATTGCTAAAGAATTACGAGGACTTAGCAATACCGATTTCGCAGAAAAATTGAGTTGCTCTATCTCTAAGGTAAAGCAACTTTTAGACGTGGATAAAGAAATCAATGAAAATGATCAAGATGATATATGCCGTGTATTAAATTTACCCAAGTCATTCTTTGCAGGTAATGACACACAACCACATGAAACAGACCAAATCTTCTATAGATCGGTTGCTCGTATTAAAGCACAGCATAGAAAAGCTAATGAGGCATATACTCTTTTAGCAATAAATATTAACAAGTACTTAAATCAGAAAGTAAAGTTACCTACTTTTCACCGTCCTGATTTAGATATTACTGAGTTTTTGGGTGAATCTAAGTATGCCGATCACCTAGCGTCAGAGTTGAGAGGTTTATGGGCTTTAGGTAATCAACCTATTAATAACATTGTTTCGTTGTGTGAGCTAAAGGGAATCCGTGTCTTTAGATTACCGACTGAAATTCGAGAAATTGATGCACTATCTTTTTTTGATGATGAAAGTGGTAGCCCTTTCATATTTCTAAATACATTTAAGTCTGCCGAAAGAGCCCGCTTCGATTGTGCACACGAACTTGGTCATATCGTTATGCATACGCATAACAAAAAAATTCGTGTCGAGAAAGATAATCGTGTTCTCGAAACTGAAGCGGATCAATTTTCATCTGAATTTTTAATGCCAACAGATGCATTTCTTTCTACTGCTCCACGCTATTTTTCACTAGAAAATATGATTGAGTATAAAAAGATTTGGCGAACATCCCTGAAGGCTATTAACTATAAAGCTCACAAGCTGGGATTAGTTAGTGATTGGGTTAATCGTAGTAACTCTATAAAGATCAATTCGTTGGGCTACAACATTAATGAACCTGAAGAAACTCATCGAGATGAGAGTTTGATGTTGCCCAAAATTATCTCTGTTTTAGCCTCACAACCATCTTTTGATAAAAATAAAATGCTTGATGAAATTGGAATCTCTGAAGAAGATTTTAATCAATTAACATTTGATGCTTTAGCTAAAGTTGAGCCCCCGAAGAAAAAACATAAGTTATATATTGTCGAGTAATACAAACCTTCCTTAAAAATAATGCGCCTTACGGCGCACTATTTATGCAAAATCCTGATTAATTTTTTTATGACTTCACGCCCAACGTAGTTTTGCATCCCATAAGTCATACTTTAACTGAAAATGTAACTTGCCCCATCATGACTTTTTTCATATAGCCTACTTGAACTGACACCATAAATCCCATGTGTTCCATAAAGCATCGTATACAATTTCAGATAAATTCTTTAGTTATGTGATCAGGCTATGTGCTCAAATTACCTATTTCCAAATAAAAGAAATTTGACACTCTTAGGTGTCGATACAAGCCAGTTTGATCTTGAGCTTAAGGATCATGTATTCCCTTCCTATCATGCTCCAATCATTCTGAACGGCTCAGATCACTTAGAGCTTGATATTGCAAAGTTTGGATTACTACCGAGCTGGGCGAAAGAATTGAAGTTCAGCAGTCATACTTATAACGCCAGAACTGAGTCTGTAGCAGATAAGCCTAGCTTTCGACATGCTTGGAAGTACAGCAAGTTCTGCCTAGTCCCAGTACAAGAATTTTATGAGCCGAAATACATCAATGGCAAGCCACACTGGTACACCATCAAGCGTAAAGATGATCAGCCTTTTACTGTTGCAGGGATCTATGATGATGCAGTGATTAATGGCAATAAGGTACGTTCCTTTTCAATGTTGACCATCAATTCGGACCATCACCCTTTTATGAAACAATTCCATGCACCGAAGGATGAGAAGCGATCCATCATCGTTATTCCAGAACAGTACAGAAAAGACTGGCTAACAGCCGATCATGAACATGCGCATGAATATTTCTTTCAAATGCCCGATGAATTCGTCACATTTCCACGCGATGAGCAAAAACAAAACGTCTTATTCTGACGCATCCTTGTTTATCCACAACTTTTTAAAATTGAATTTTAAACGCTGTTAGTAATATCCTATATATACAAATTCTACTTCCAAACACGCCTCGTAGCGTAGGAGTATCTCATGTCTAAGAAGTTGCCTATCTACTTCTCTGACGACGCATGGTCATCTTTACAAGAGCTCATGGGTCCAGAGGGTAAACCAAGCCCTACCATCAACACCGTGCTAGAACAAATCGCTGTTCAAAATGAACTGGTTGAGCAATTAGGGCTGACTGCTGTTCTACCGAAAACCAAAGTTTCTATTCCTGTTTCTTCAGAGCGCATCCCTGCTGGCCCAGCCTTCAGCACCAAGGATGAGCAAGACAAAGCACTCGATCTGAATGAGTTTCTGATTCACAACCCTATTTCTACTTTCATTGCCTATGTAGACAGTGAATCTATGCTTGATGCTGGTTTTGAGATCAATGACCCAATCATTGTCGATCGTAGTATTGAAGCAAAACATTACGATATCGTGGTTGCCCTGATTGATAATAGTGCCTCGACCATTAAGCGGCTGATGATCACCAATAAGATGTCCAAGTCTGAAATCAAAGAGATATTTGGCGATGAAGATTATCCGCTTCCAGAACTTTGGTTAAAAGCTGAAAATCCTAATTACAATCACATCATCCCCGATGACAGTCAGACCATATCAATCTGGGGTGTGGTGACTTTTAATTTAAAGCGTATTTATCACCGCTCATAAAAAGAAGAATAACCATGAAAAGTGAAAATGAAATATTCGCGTTAGTCGACGTGAATAATTGCTACGTCTCGTGTGAGCGGGTGTTTAATCCCTCGTTAAATGATCGCCCGACAATCGTGCTCAGCAACAATGATGGCTGTGCGGTGGCTAGAAGCCAAGAAGCGAAAGACCTCGGGATTAAAATGGGCGTTCCTGTATTCCAAATTCAGGATCTGATCAAGCAACATAACATTCAGGTGCTATCCAGTAACTTCTCCTTATATGGCGAAATGTCCAAGCGCTTTATGGAGCTGCTTGAGGACTATGTTGCACCAGGAGATCAAGAGGTCTATTCCATTGATGAATGCTTTCTGAAGCTCACAGCTTATGAGCATCTGTTTGACCTGACCGAATATGCTCAGGATATGAGAGCTAAGGCTTGGCGCTGGTTAGGACTACCCTGCTGCATTGGAATCGGTCGCTCTAAAACTGAAGCCAAGATTGCCAATCATCTCGCCAAGAAGAATAAGTTCTTCAATGGGGTGTGTAATTTGGTCCATATGGACCCATGCTCTACAGAAACGCTACTCGCACAAGTAGATGTATCCGAAGTTTGGGGCGTTGGCAGGCAGAACTGTAAGAAGCTCAATGCCATGGGTATTCAATCCGTTCTAGATCTGATTAATACCAATCCTAAAGAAATCAAAAAGCAGTTCAGTATCGTCATGGAAAAGACAGTGCTTGAGCTACAGGGCCTCTCTTGTATTGACCTCAGTGATGATGCTGTAGCGAAGAAGCAAATTATTAGCAGTCGCTCTTATGGCAACCCAGTCTATGAAATGGATGACATCAAAGCTTCTGTTCGGCTTTATGTTGCTCGAGCCGTAAAGCGTATGCGGGAAGATGGCTCAATCTGCAAGATGATTGGTGTCTATATCCAAACCAGTCGCTTTGATAAGACTGAGCGCTACTCGCCTTACATCGTGATTCAGATGCATGAGCATACAGATGATTTATTGCTTATCACCAAGGCTGCAATGAAAGGTATCGATCAGATATTTAAGAAGGGTTTTAAGTATAAAAAGGCGGGAATCGTGCTGCTCGAAATTACGGATAAATCCAAATTTGTACCCGATCTATTCACGGACTATTCACATAGGCATGAACGCGAAAAACTTTCAGATGCCATCGAAGCCATCAGTGAACGGTTTGGAAAAAATCTCGTCACGCTGGGCATTGCAAACAATCAAGAAGCCTCATGGCACATGAATCAAAACCTTAGATCACCATCGTATTTAACAAAATGGTCTGACTTACCAAGAGTAGGATAAAAACATGCACTTATTTAAATTAACCGACGAACAAATTACTCAACTCCTTATCCCGAAACGATTTGTACCACCTACTCCGCCTGAACATGAAGGCAAGAACATGGTTTATGTTTTTGATAGTGATGATAAGTTTGAACTGACTTATGATGAGCTGGTGGAGATCATTAGCAAAGCAAGGATGGCTGGTCCGAAGTTGATACCTGTCTTAGGCACCGTGAATTAAATTGTGCAGTGTTCGCACGCCACTTGAAACATAACTTGATTGGAAATGAATTTGGGCTGAGAAAAATTCAGTTCAAATTTAACCTGACGGGCACACTAAAAAATGGGTAATTGTCAGATCGAGTTTGGACTACAACACTTTAGCTCATCGATTTACCAAAGTGCTAATCTTTACACTATTGTCTAAAATCCAGTGACCAAATTGTGATGCTAAAGCTTTTAAATTCCCTTTATTATGAATCAAAGTTAGTATGATGCTTTTCATAAAGACAGTTTACTTATAACCAGAGAGATTTTTAAACAATTCCCCCTTTTCAGTTTGCTTAGGCTATTTGATCCAGAGTTCATCTTTTTGCATCATTTTTAACATTAAATTAAATATAACCAGCGGAGTAACATTTTTTTTGTTAGAGCCGACAACTCTTTGAAAACTAAATTTAACGGTTCGCTCAGGAGCATCCAAATTAACTGGGTAGTTTTGTTTTTCTAAATACAGATGATCTCCTAACATTGGCTCTATACCAGTAATAAAATTAACAATTTGTTGCTCATCACCTTTCATTCGGCATTGAAAATGTAGAAAATTCTTACGCAGTTTTCCAAATAATAATAATATTTTAAGCGCCTTAAACATGTTCTTTTCTTTCAGTGCATCTTGCTGCCTATCATCTTTATAATGAAAATCAAGGAGAGGAATTATTTCATCTTGACGAGTCAGTTTTTTAGCCTTTTCGTAAAGTTCATCAAACCAACTCTCTTCTAAATTCTTACTATAAACATAATTCGTTTTTAAATTAAATTTTTGGCGATCCATCCATTTATTGCTCATCCATTGACATCGTTGCATCCATTCTTGAGCTTGAGTATCTTCGCTTAAACGACCTTCTCTAAAACTTATCAAACGTTGAAAAGGTGTCAGATTACTCTTCTCGATACTAAACTTCTTTTCTTGTCGGCCAGCCATCGTAACTGGCTGTGTTTGCTGATAAGAATTAAACCATTTCTGCTGCTGAGTATAACGATTTAGGTTTATATAGTCTGTACTTGACTTCACTGGACTAAAACACTGTTCTAATACTTTTTTTGAAATGATACACGGCGAATTATAAATTCGATCGACTGCTAATAAATCCAAAACATGAAGGTAATTTGAAGCCGTTTGCTCAATACTGCTATGCCCCATCCAAGAGGCGAGCACCTGCCATTTATGTTGAATAATCTCTTCTTGAGCACGTGCTTTCATACCAAACAATAAATCCCTCATCTTTTTTGCTTTTACCCAAGGAAAATCTGTGTAGGTCTTGATCATTTCTTTTGAACCGAGCAAAGTTATTGCTAGATAGTTAGCAGCACTGTGGCGTAATGTATGAAAACTAAAGCCATGATGCATACCTAATATTTGACTAAACAAATCTACTGTAATTTTGCTGATACATTGATCAGTTAATACACGATGATTCACACTAAAAAGTAGATCATCCTGCTGATTAACCAAATATTGCTCATAACGATGTTGTATGTAACGTTGTACTACTAAAAACTCATGTTCTGACAATGCAATTTTCAATGGTATTTGACGATTCGCACTTCGCGTTTTCAGACGGCGATATGAATTGTCTTGGATATGAAGCGTGATATTATTAAAAACTGTATTTTCTTTTTCTTTATAAAGTAGCTCTGGGCAAATAATATCTTGTATTTTAAGACAACGAACTTCATTTAATCGAAGTCCAGTTCTATAACTTAGTAAATACATCAGCTTTAAACAACTCAGATGATCGACCCACTCTGATGCCGTTGGCTCTTGACTTAAATTTTCTAGTTTTTCCAATAATTTGCCAAATAGCAAAGGACTCACTAGCCGTGCATTGCAAATTTGTAAATGCTTAAAACTTGAATTCTGTAACACCAATACCCCTGGAGCATCATAATTCTCTATACAGAATTGATGAAAATCTTTTAGGCGACCAAAACGGTATTCTGCGCTTTGGTGCATCTTACGAGAGGTTTTTCCTTTCACCGAATCTCGTTGAACTGCTTTTTCATCACGTTCACTGCTGTATTTCAATAGCTGCCGATATAAATCCTCATAGTCATCTATGGATTGTTGCTTTAAATCTAATTTATTGAGCCAAATCTCAAATATAAATTCTTTGCCAAACGATCCTAAGTAGCTTTCAATAGTTGATAATTGAAGCCCTCGTTTTTTTAAATGCATTAACCAGTGAATTAAGCGTAGTTGAGCATCAATTAAAGACTTTTCCTCCGTATTAGCATCAACTATCTTCTCCTCTAACACCCTTCTAGTTTCTTGCCAAAAACGTAGCGTGCGTTCATCTTTATTCCTCTTTTTATCTAAACGCTCAACTTTTTGACCTTTACGTTTCTTTTGACCAAACAACATCAACTCATACGGAATCGTTTGTAATTTGCTTTGAACAGTCGGAACTTCAGGAAGTAACTGCTCTTGTTCAAAATGAATAGGGCGATTATCTGGTTCTGTGACTTGATTGTAATCATTATTCCACAGCAATCTAAATTCGGATGGCCTTAAAGCAACAGTATTAATCTCTTGCTGAAGCACATTACTCAAAAATATATCTATGCTGAGGTTTGGATTAAATTCGAGTACCATTTGCACATCATTAAATGCACGAAATCCACGGCGTTTAATTTGATATTGCAGATCCCCAAGACTTTTTTTCCTGCCTATCTTACTCAAGCTTTCTAAAATACAATCTTCAACTGAATGTTGCAGACAAAATTCTTTCTGAGTAGCTTTCAACTTTTTTAAATATTGCAAAATGAACTGCGCATATGGGTTAAAAAAAACATGTTTCCATTGGTACAACTTTCCCTGTTCTACATCGTTGCCATATTGAGAGTTTTCAACACGATAATGTAGTAACAATGGATTAGTGATTTTTTTGTAGTCCGAATGGTATAACCGAAAACAATTCAGATCTGTACCAAGCTCAATGGCCTCCTGCAATTGCTTCTGAATAGCAATCAAATGCTGTTCATCTGCACAGCCTGAAATATATATAAAACTTAAGCATAAATTTCCCCATAAGTACTTTGGTTCATTCCAATATTCAAATGAATCTTGCCAATACTGCCTTAATTCCTTAAGTACATGGATATGTAGATGCCCCTGTTCTAACCGTGACTCTGTACTCTCAATTTTTCTAGGCAGTACGATCCGTTTAGTATGTGGATTTAGCTTAATTCTGTATGATTTTTTATCTACATTCTGGTTGAATTGCTTCCTTCTTTTATTAAATTCATCTTCAGTAAATTGCATCAGTTTTGATTGTTCGTCTCGGCTCAACTTTTGACTCAAACAATCAACACTATCTTTAATGTCATGCCATTTTTCAGCGATCTGCTGATCAAGTTTTTGCTGCATGTCTTTCGTCAATACTTCAGGTGGAGAAGGCTGTCTATCTAGCGACTTTTTCACCATTTTATGAATATCAACAAATAGATCATCTAGTTGTGGTTTTATTAGTTCTTTGATTTTTTGCATACAACTATTTTCGCTCTAAGTGTTTAATCGATAAAGATTTGACATTATCTTGCAATTGCTGGCGGGCTTGCTGTACATAGACATTCGGGATAAGTGAAGAATGCGGATGAAAAGCCTCTCGGTCACGTTGGTCATGACCATACAGGGCCTGAATTAAGTGAAAAGCTAATGCTGGTTTACCCTCTTGCTGCTCATGCATCAAAAAGTTCATGTCAAAATGACGTAACCAATTCGAATACATATTCTTTGGAAAGACTCCTTGCATATATGAATTCACCCATTTTCTCGATAAAGGGATTAACTTAATTTTCCTGCTCTGCCATTCTTTGACAGTTATCGGCAAGATATCTTTACTAAAAATGACCTTACCAAAAAGATCATTTACAGTTATCTTCTTCTTTGCAAAGACTTGTCTAAAAAATGAACCGTACGCTTCAATAATTTGTTCTAAAAAGGCAGTGTAATTTTGCAGTGTTTTTATGAAAAAATCAGATAAAGGGATAAAACGACCATCTTTTCTTGCTTTACTATTTTTTTTATCATTCACATATAAAAGCTTGAGCTCAACACAATAATCATCCAAATTCCCCAACAGGTTTTTTTTAGGCCGACTTGCCAAACTCAACAAACTGATATGCCACATCCAACACGCATATGCATTAAGTTGATTAATAATGTGCTTATCTTCTTGGATGTTTTCGTGACAATGTCTATGTAAAATATGGAATTGCTCTTTCACAAAATTGGGTTCAAGTGCCAGTTGGCTCCCTATCCTTCCTATAGATAATGCAGATTGCACTTTGAATTGTTGTTGCAATATTTTTAGTTCAGCCGTGTCTTCAGTAAAATGTGTGGAATGTGGTGTAAGTGCTTTTTCTAAAAAGGCTAGATATGTGCTACTGAGTTGAGTTTTCGGTAGCCCGCCATAATAGATACCAGGCATGTGATGCTGACTATCCCGCCCAGCAATTACATGAGCAAGATATTCATTATATGTTTCATAATATATATGAAAATATAATTGAGCCTGCAGTTTTTCTACAGTGATCGAACCTACAAACCGATTATCAAGCCAATTCTTAAGTTTCTTATTAATGTGTGTTGATGAAATTAGTGGATTCGATGCTTGTTCTATATAGTCAAACCAAGCAGAAGGTAAATGTAGTTGATGTGTCATCACTTCATTCCACCGCACATGATTTAAGCTCTTAATCTTCTGCTCTGTAATTTTAAGATTTAATTTGAGTAAATATTCGCGACGTCTACTTGAACCATTCTGGATCAAAATTCCATCTTGAATAAGCTCGTTAAAATCCATCAGTGCGACGGGTGATAATCCCGTCAAAAGTGACAATAAACATGCTGCAGCGATTGCAGCATCCCTCCAGTGCCCGGATAACTCGGTTCTCAACACATAAACAATTTGCTTCAGTATATCTGGCGCCAAATAATGTGGATTTGTAACAAAAGGAGCATGACGGCGCTGGCGATGCCGCATTAGATGCGTCGCATTATCGCTGAGTATATAATTTAAATTTTTAGACTTTTCATCTTCTGAATAAAACTCCATTTCAGGATCTAATAGATCAACTTCACCCTCTTCATCTTTGTGAAGAGCGGCATCATAAATACTGATCTTTGCGTTATGTCCAATATCTACTTGCTTACCCGTTTTAATTTCACGAAATTTTTTGAGTTCATTTTTCGTCGGCCATTGCAAAACTTTACTTTTTTTTGACTTACGCTGACGATGAACAACACGACGATCATCAAGTCTTTTAAAAATTATTAATAGAGCCGATAAATACTCTATGGCTTGTACTTGTTTGAAATCTTTAATATTAAAAAGTTGATTACGATCCTCCTTTTTCAAGTTACGTTCGTACATGACATAGCGATTTAGTAGCTCACTGCATTCTTGAAATAATTCAGCATGATTAGAATCCAGAACATATCGTGATACATAGCGAAAGAGATCACAAACATGTTTTTGCTTATTCTCAGCTTTATCAATTTTTGCAAATTCTTGATACTGCCGATATGTTAAAAAACTCGCTTGTAGAATCAAATAACGTTCAGACGACAGCTCTTGAGTATTACTAGTAGTCGGGCATGCAAAATAACTTAAAGAAGCTAGATAATAATATTTACCTAATTGTCTAGAACTAGATATATAGCCATATATCTGTTGTGCTTCCTTATTTAGAGCATGGGCTTTTTCACGTAAATCATCTGATAGATCGACAAATTGTGTATTCACAACATGATTGCGTAATAAACAATAATCTTTTTGGAATTTTTCTGCTAAATCTAAGAATTGCTCTTCTGTTTCAATCTTTGGCATATTCGCTTTCGCTTAATTTTTTATCAAATTGCATTGGTTAAATTCATTACGATCTGAACAATTTGGTAAAAGTTGATCTTTTATTGAACTCTTTGTCAGCTTAAAAAATCTAGCAAAAAATTTAGCATCCAGCTCTTTCTGAGCTTTTCTCTCAAAGCACAAGTGTTGCTGTGATTTTTCGATAAAATCATCAAGATTATGTATCAACTGTAAGATTGCAACATAATTAGAATGTACACGTAAGCATGGCTCCGTTTGCATTAATAGCAATATTTTTTGCCAAATTTTCACATAGATTATTTTGAACTTTGCTTGTACTACTACTTTCTGGCTCTGTTTAATCTTTTTGATTTTCAGTAGTTCTGAGTTAATTTTTACTATCTTAAATTGAACATTTTGTCGCTCAAAGCAAAAGGGCATGATAAATTGCCCCATAAATATCTCTATATTTTTTACTAAATAGTCAAATTTTAACATTTTTATCGATATAAAAAATGAGCATATCTTTGTATATTAAAATTCATTTAATTTATCAACTAAATTTTCTCAAAATTACAATTATCAACAAATACATATGGTTTACTTATCATGGGTGGTCTAAATTTTAAAAATTCTTCCACTTTTTTTTAGTTTTCTGTTATTACATGAAACAATACCGTTGTATTACATTTTGAAATGCTGTGTATGCAGCATTGATCAAAAAGATTCTCTGCTATACTTACTTCACGTGTAGCATCAATGGAGTTTCGAAATGCTCAGAACCACTGAACAGAAAAAAAAATATATTCAAGCGACACGTGCGCAAAACTATCAAGCCAGCCTAAAGCTTGAAGGCATTACAACGACAGCTCAAACAACTCAACAAAGTAAAGCTGAAATCTTGCAAAAATATAAGAAGTATTCGCAACCCGAAACTTAGTCAGGTGCATGTATGGATAAATATGGGGAAATGGGTGACAGCCTGTATTGTTACCCTGGCACAAATATCCTAAAGAACAAACTCAATATTCATGATGAACAAATTTTATAGGACTTACGCACTATCATTTATAGATTCTCTGTGGTAGCAGATGGTTTTTATCGAGAATAAAGTCATCAATGAAGTCTTTGATGATTGGTCTAAATAATTTCTTCTGC
>NZ_JBPKBJ010000097.1:0-11798 GCF_051390655.1 Acinetobacter sp. P1(2025) | reverse complement strand
GAAACCTCTTCGCGCTGATGGTAGTGTGGCGTTTGCCATGTGAGAGTAAGTCATCGCCAGCTTTTAAATACTAAACACCCCCTCCGCTAATGCAGAGGGGGTGTTTTTTATTGTGTTTCTTTCCCATATAAAACACGTAACCAACCAATAAAGTTTATATAAATCTTTTTTTGCTAGTTTTTTTAACATATAGATAGATGGAAAGTAAGTTTACTTATAGTTGTTCAAGTTTCTTTGTGTTATAAGTAATTTTATAGGCATGTTTTTTGCTTGTTCTAATATAGGAAATGATTATGAAATTATCTGTTGGGTTGAAAGTAGCGAATAATTTATCGTTAACTCCTCAATTGCAGCAGGCGATTCGACTTTTACAACTATCTAGTCTGGAGTTGGAGCAAGAAATACAGATTCAACTTGATAGTAATCCATTGCTCGAAAAAATTGAAGATAATAATAGTATTGAAAGTTTAAATAGCGTTGAAGCTAATGAAAATAAAGATTTAACATCTGAATTGAATGCAGATCATTTACCTAATGATTTACCTGTAGATACAGAGTGGGATGATATTTATACGCATCAATCCACCGCACTTGCTACACCGGAGTATGAAGAGAGAGAAGATAACAGACAAATTCACCTTAGTTTAAAAGAACATATTCTAGAACAAGTTAATCTTTTGCATTTTTCTAGGGTAGATAAGCTGATTGCTTATTGTATTGTGGACTCTTTGGATGATAAGGGATTTCTAGATGCTGATTTGACAGATATTTTAATTGCTGTGAATCAATTGTTACGAGAGGTTGATAACGACGAAAATGTTGAAGAAGATGAGGTTATTGTTGTCTTAAAACATATTCAACGTTTAGAGCCGATAGGTGTTGGCTCAAGAAGTTTGGCTGAATGTTTGCAAATTCAATTAGAAACAATTAAAGATAAAACACCTTTTTTAGCCGAAGCAAAGCAGCTTTTAAATTACTATGAACTGCTGATTTCTAATGATTTAAATAAATTATTGAAACAAACTGGATTATCAAAAGAACAACTAACTAATGCTATTGAGTTACTTAAAACCTTAAAGCCTTATCCTGGGTTGGAGTTTGATCAACAAGAATCAGAATATCAGGTACCTGATGTCGTTGTCGCAAAGAAAGATCAGCATTGGAATGTACAATTAAATCCGGATGTAATGCCTAAATTACGGATTAATTCATTTTATTCCAATATGATTCGTCGAGCAGATCAAAGTGACGATAATGTTTATTTACGAAATCAAATGTTAGAAGCAAAGAACTTTATTAAGAGTATAGATGAGCGTCATAAAACATTATTGAAGGTTGCAACATGTATTGTTGAACATCAGCGAGCATTTCTTGAGCAAGGTGCTGAAGCGATGAAACCTTTAGTTTTGCGTGATGTTGCAGAAGAAGTTGAACTACATGAATCAACAGTATCTCGTGTGACAACCAATAAATATATGCTCACACCCCGTGGGTTATTTGAATTGAAATACTTTTTTTCAAGTCATGTGGGAACAACTTCTGGTGGGGAAGCATCTTCGACTGCGATTCGTGCCATGATTAAAAAGCTCGTATCTAATGAGAATCCACGTAAGCCTTTGTCAGATAATGCAATAGCAGAGATGTTGAAAAAAGAAGGGATTGAGGTTGCTCGTAGAACAGTCGCAAAATATAGAGAATCGTTACATATTCCTTCATCTTCCGAAAGAAAAGTCTTGATCTAAATTTTAAGGTGTGACTATTCTAATAGCTCATTATGACGAAATAATGAATTTTTTTAATAGTCACTAGAGAGATCACTGAAATGATTTAATGGATACTGAACCACTCATGTGCATTAATTTGTTTTAGTTATTTCTTGAATCCTAAGAAAAGGTGAGGGATAGAATTATGCAAATAACAATTCGTGGACACCATTTAACCATTACACCAGCAATTGAAAAAAATATAAAAGAAAAGTTTAGTCAAATGACTAAGCATCTTGATCAAGTAAACAGTATGCAAATTAAACTAGCGAAAGATCATCAAATCGATAAGCGTTCGCATAAGGGGAGTGCCAATCATATAGCTGAGGCCATCATACGTTTACCAGGGGTTGAGCTGTTTGCTCAAGCAACAGCAGATGATATGTATACTTCAATAAAAAAACTGACAGAAAAATTAAAAAGACAGCTTGCTAAACATAGAAAAATGCAATGTTCTTATCAACATGAGTTGGTTGTTTTAAGTTAAATTACTTTTAAGAAAGAGGCTAATTTTGATAGCCTCTTTTTTTATTTTTAAAAAAAGAAACTGCTTACTGAATAATGTGAAAAAGTTATAGTAAAATATGCGGTTTTACACCATTGGCTGTATAAGAGGTCTTGTAATGAATAGTGAACAGCTCACGCAAATTTTAAAAGAAGCTTTCCCTGAAGCAGAAGTAGCAGTGAGTGGACAAGCTGGAAAATTCGACCTTCGTATTGTAGATGATCAATTTGAAGGAAAGAGAACTCTTACACGTCAACAAGCCGTATATGCACCTCTTAATTCTTATATCGCGAGTGGTGAAGTTCACGCAGTTACTATTCGTGCAATGACTAAAGACGAATGGCGTAAAGCAAGCCTTTTCGGAGCTTAAATATTAATGGATAAATTTTTAATTACGGGCGGTGTTAAGCTCGAAGGTGAAGTACGCATTTCTGGTGCTAAAAATGCAGCTTTACCTTTACTCGCTGCAATGATTCTTGCGGACTCTCCGACTACTTTAACCAATGTACCAAACTTAAAAGACGTAAATACATTAGTTAAATTAATAGCGGGTCTTGGCATTACCATGACCTATGAAGGGGATACGGTTCGTGCTGATGCATCAACATTAGATAATCAATTTGCACCATACGAACTTGTGAAAACAATGCGTGCTTCAATTTTAGTGTTAGGTCCATTATTAGCACGTTATGGTAATGCAAAAGTATCGTTACCAGGTGGTTGTGCAATTGGTTCACGTCCAGTTGATCAGCATTTAAAAGCTTTGGAAGCGTTAGGTGCACATATTGAAGTTGAAAATGGATATGTTCATGCTTCAGTAGATGGTCGATTAAAAGGCGGTGAAGTCGTTTTTGATATGGTGACCGTGGGTGGTACAGAGAATATCTTGATGGCTGCTGTTTTAGCAGATGGTGTTACCACAATTCGTAATGCTGCAAGAGAGCCTGAGATTACAGACCTCGCCCAAATGCTAATTAAAATGGGTGCAAAAATTGAAGGTCTTGATACAGACACTTTGGTAGTAACTGGTGTTGAAAGTCTGCATGGTTGTGAATACGCAGTCGTAGCGGATCGTATCGAAACTGGTTCATATTTAGCTGCTGCAGCGATCACTGGTGGTCGTATCAAAACGACGCATACAGATCCAGCATTATTAGAAGCTGTATTAGATAAATTCGAGGAAATGGGTGCGGAAGTTACTCGTGGCGATGATTGGATTGAACTAGACATGCAAGGGAAACGTCCTAAAGCTGTTAGTTTTAGAACATTGCCTCATCCGGAATTTCCGACTGACATGCAAGCTCAAATCATGGCCGTGAATGCAATCGGTCGTGGTTTTGCGACGATTTCGGAAACAATTTTTGAAAATCGCTTTATGCATGTCCCTGAACTTTCACGTATGGGTGCAAATATCCAGGTAGAAGGCCATGATGCGATCGTAACTGGTGTGGAAACACTTCAGGCTGCACCTGTTATGGCTACAGATTTACGTGCTTCATTTTCACTAGTGCTTGCAGCCTTAGTTGCAGAAGGTGAAACACTAATTGATCGTATTTACCATATAGATCGTGGCTATGAACATGTTGAAGAAAAATTGCAAAGTTTAGGCGCTCAGATTAAGCGAGTAAAAGGATGAATGACTTAAGAAACGATGATCCGAATTTTGATGTAATGGGTAATTTTGATCATGGTTTAACTTTAGCACTCAGTAAAGGTCGTATCTTAAAAGAAACATTGCCATTACTTGAAAATGCAGGCATAAATTTACTTGAAGATCCTGATAAATCTCGTAAATTGATTTTTCCAACAACACATAAGAAAGTACGTATTTTGATTTTACGTGCTTCTGATGTGCCAACATATGTGGAAAACGGTGCAGCAGATTTTGGTGTCGCGGGTAAGGATGTATTAATGGAACATGGAGCTCAACATGTGTATGAGTTACTTGACCTGAAAATTGCCAATTGTAAATTAATGACTGCTGGTAAAGTTGGAATGGAACGTCCGAAAGGACGTTTGAAGATTGCGACGAAGTATGTCAATTTGACGCGTCAATATTATGCGAGCTTAGGTGAACAAGTTGATGTGATTAAGCTCTATGGTTCAATGGAGCTTGCGCCATTAGTAGGCTTGGGTGATTATATTGTCGATGTCGTTGATACGGGCAATACTTTGCGTGCCAATGGTTTAGAGCCATTAGAAGAGATTTGTAAAGTTTCTTCGCGTCTTATTGTCAATAAAGCGAGTTTTAAACGTAAACAAGCTTTATTAAATCCAATTTTGACTCAACTTGAACAAGCAGTCCAATCACGTTAAACGTGATTTCCTATGAAAACTGAGTGATAGTTGTTGAGATGATGCCCACAAGGACATCGAAAAAGAGTAAACTTATTCTTCTCTTTTTCGCCTTGTGGGTAAATTGATGCGACGTTTATCGACTCAGGATCAAAATTTTAAGCAGATATTTGCTGAACTATTAGCATTTGAAACTGTAAATGATCCTCAATTAGTACAAACCGTAGACCAAATTATTGCCGATGTTCGTCAACACGGTGATCAGCATGTACTTAAGTTAACGCAACAGTTCGATCGACATCCTGCGCATCAATTCTCAGACTTAGAGCTCAGCCAAGAACAACTCAAATCCGCTTTTGAGGGTTTAACCATTGAAACTCGTGATGCACTTGAGTTAGCAGCAAAACGAATTCGTTCATTTCATCAAGCTCAGAAGCAAGAAGGGTGGACTTATGTTGATGATTTGGGAAATACATTAGGTCAAAAAGTCACTCCACTTGATCGTGTTGGGATCTATGTACCTGGTGGTTTAGCATCTTATCCATCGTCTGTACTTATGAATGCTTTACCAGCCCATGTTGCTGGCGTACCTGAAATTATTATGGTTGTTCCTGCACCCAATGGTGAACTTAATCCATTGGTATTAGCAGCAGCATATTTAGCTGGTGTGAGCCGAGTTTTTACAATAGGTGGTGCACAAGCTGTTGCAGCTCTGGCTTATGGTACTGAAACAATACCAGCGGTGGATAAAATAACTGGGCCAGGTAATCGCTTTGTTGCCGCAGCTAAAAGAGCAGTTTTCGGTCAAGTGGGCATTGATATGATCGCAGGTCCTTCAGAAATTCTTGTTTATGCTGAAGGTGAAAATAATGCTGAATGGTTGGCAATGGATGTATTGTCTCAGGCAGAGCATGATACTGTGGCTCAATCAATTTTCATTACACCCGATGAGAATCTTTTAAATGCTGTGGAAATTGCAATTGAAAAGCATTTGAACGAACTGCCAAAGGCAGATATTGCTCGAACTTCTATTGAAAATCGTGGCGCCTTAGTGCTTGTAAAGAATCGTGCAGAAGCAGTTGATCTTATCAACCAAGTTGCTCCAGAGCATTTAGAGTTATGTCTAGATGATGCAGAGTTGATGAGTCAAGAAATACGTCATGCGGGCGCAATTTTCATGGGGCGCTATACTCCTGAAGCAATAGGTGATTATTGTGCGGGGCCTAATCACGTCCTACCAACATCTGGTACAGCTCGCTTTTCCTCACCGCTTGGTGTTTACGATTTTCAGAAACGCTCAAGCTTAATTATGTGCTCAAAAGAAGGTGTCAAAACCTTAGCAAAAGCAGCAGACGTATTAGCGGTGGAAGAAAATCTCGATGCACATGCTCGATCAGCTCGTTATCGTTATCAATAGCTAACCCACGAATATAGGGGCTGATAAAGTTCCTTTTTAGAGAGTTTTGAGAGTATATAAAATGGCATTTACAATTGAACAAATGCGTTTTTGGAGTCCTGAGGTTCGTGATTTAGAGCCTTACGTACCTGGTGAACAACCAAAAATACAGAATTTATTGAAACTGAATACAAACGAAAATCCTTATCCACCATCACCAAAAGTGGTTGATGCAGTGCAAGCTGTTTTGACTCATCAAGCTGATGCCCTTCGTTTATATCCTGATCCAGATGCTACGGCTTTAAAACAAGCAATCGCTAAACAACAAAATGTTGATGTTAGCCAAGTCTTCGTGGGAAATGGTTCTGATGAAGTGCTTGCTCATATTTTTAAAGCATTTTTCATTCAGCAAGAACCAATTCTATATCCAGATATAACCTATAGTTTTTATCCAGTTTATAGTCAATTTTTTGGTGTTCAAACAAAGCAAATTCCATTGAATGAAAAATTTGAAATAGATATTTCAGATTATGAACAGGAAAATGGTGGCATCATTATCACTAACCCAAATGCACCAACGAGTATTGCATTAGGTTTGGACAAAATTGAAAAAGTGTTAAAAGCTAATCCGAATTGTGTGATTGTTATTGATGAAGCTTATGTAGATTTCGGAGCAGAATCAGCGGTTGAACTTGTAAGTCGTTATGAGAATTTGGTTGTATGTCAAACAACCTCCAAATCTCGTTCACTGGCTGGATTGCGTGTTGGATTTGCCATTGCACAAGCCCATTTGATTGCTGCACTTGAAGCTGTTAAAAATAGTTTCAATTCATACCCAATTGACCGTTTTGCAATTGCTGCAGCTGTAGCATCTTTTGAAGATCAAGATTATTTTCAAGAACAATGTGATAAAGTCATTGCAAGTCGTGAAAAATTGGTAGCTAACCTAACTGAGCTAGGTTTTAATGTTTTGCCTTCAAAAGCAAACTTTATTTTTGCTACACACTCCTTACACGATGCAGCACAACTTGCAGAAAAATTGCGTGAGCAAGGTATTATTGTTCGCTATTTCAACAAACCAAGAATTAATCAATTTTTGCGTATCACGATTGGTACTGATGAACAAAATCAGCGCCTAGTTGATACATTAAAAATGCTGATAAGTTAATTTTGAAGTAGTGTATTTTATTTCTGCCATGTATTGAGTAAATCAAGCATGGCAGAAACTTTATCAAAACATTCTTGGTATTCGGCTTCCGCATCAGATGCGATAGTAATTCCACCACCAGCCCAAATCGAAAGATTGTCCTGATTTTTTTGAATACTACGAATTAGAATATTCCAGCGACCTGTACCATCGTAATTAAAATATCCTAAACTTCCGCAATAGGCACCGCGTGGAGATTCTTCAAGTTCATCGATAATTTGCATTGCGCGAATTTTTGGTGCCCCTGTGATTGAGCCTCCTGGAAGTGCTGATAGCAACATTTGCATCGGATTAACTTCTTCTTTTAATGTCGCGGTGATTTCACTCACCATATGATGAACTTGATTAAAACTTTCAATTTCAAATAATTTTGTTGTTTTTACTGAACCAGTTTCTGCATAAACACTTAAATCATTTCTTAGTAAATCCACAATCATCACATTTTCAGCCTGATCTTTTTTTGAATTTGTTAACTTTTCTTTTGAAATAAGGTCTTGTTCGGGATCTTGGTGTCTTGGCATGGTGCCTTTGATTGGTCGAGTTTTAATTTTATTTTTATTATCAAATTCAATGAATAGCTCTGGTGAACAACTTAAAAGCTCGAATTCATTAATTTTTACATAGCCTGCATATGGTGCATGAGTTAATTGCCAAAAATCATTTGATTTACTAAGTAGGGAGCCTTTCGCTTTTGCTGTAAACTCTTGAGTTAAATTTATTTGATAACAATCACCAGCTTTAATATAGTCTTGAATTCTGCTAAATGCTTGTAAATACTTGATTTTAGACCAACGAGGTGTACATTGATCCTGTAAAGATAATGATTCAAGGTGATCTGATTTATTTTTAGACAAAAGGGATAGAATATAATTATATGTTTTTACTGATTTTTTTCCATTGCCATAGAAATACCATTCACCATTATGATATTTAAGATAACTTGAATATTCACCTAAAAAAAGACTGGGTTGAGAGCGCATAGCAGTTTTAACGCATAAGTTTGAACAATAGTCATAACTTATAAAGCCGATGTATCCACCTTTAAAAGAAATTGATTCAATGGCTGATATTGGATTTTTGCTAAACTGAGCAAAATTGATGATCGATAAAGGATGCGTAATTTGATGGTATTGGTTTAACTCAAGTTGAGTGAACTGTCGTGATGTTGAATTTTCGAAGATTAAATAATGTTTTGGCAAAAAACTAATAATAGGTGAGTTTTGATCATGCAAATAAACCAGACCAATTAACTCTCTCAACTGAAATAGAATTTCAGAGACTGATAGAGATGAAATATTGAGTTTTTGCTGAAACTGGCTCATAAACTTGAAAATAACACATGCAAATCATAAGAAATAATTGTACTACAATAGTGAGAAATCATCGGAATTTTTCAAAAACAGGTTGTAATTCGAAAATCATTTAAACAGTAATTGTGATTCATCTCATAAAAATTGTCACTATCAGTAATTTAAATGCATAAAAATGGCAAAAAGTGTCATTGTTAACATTTATGTAAATATCTTATCCATTCAGATAAAAGGAGAACTGAGAGAAATGTATACTTGTTTTTTAAAAATTAGTCTTATAAATATACAGATAATTCACAATGTTATTACTGACTATGAGTTGTAATGTAATAGTGTATTTTTTATGCTGTTTATCGGTTTATTACTAAAAAGCGATTAACAGGAGTTGAACATAAAATAACAAACAGGTAATTTAGTACTTGCTAAGCGAACTACTCAAGGATCGGAAGTTCAAGTTGTCATTTAAGAAAAAACAACAGTGGACAGTTTAGAGTAGTGTAAGTCAAAAAATAAATGCTCTTGGGAGAGTGCTCGATGAAAATGTTTACTAAACTAGCTTTAGTTTCTTCAATGGCGATTAGCGCAAATGCAATGGCTATGCAAGCAATGGATGACGCTGCACTTGGCTCTGCTACTGGTCAAGATGGTATTAATATTGGTGTTGCTTTAGGTAGGAACGCAAGTTTAGATGCTAGCGTAGGCACTAAGGGTATTTCTATTGATAAGTTATTACTTGCATGATAATGGTGGTTTAGCGGCTACAGCTGCTTTTAACGGTCAAAATTTGGGTGGCAAGGCGACATCTGGTGCGATCTCAATTGATGGTATTCATGTTGGTCAAGTTGGTGGTTTGAGTACTGCTGGCGTTTATAGTGCAACAGGTACAGGTGATTTCCTACAATTAGTTATTGATGCTGATGCTGGCGTAACACCGACACCTACAGCTGCAAGTACAACAGCATTTTTAAATATTGGTGTTAAAACAGCTGGACTTAAAGTTAAAGTTGGTTCTATTGGTGTTGGTGCTTCAGCAACTTCTGCAGCTCCAACAATTACTAGTGCTACTACGAGTGTTAAGCGTGGTGTTGTTGCTAGTACAACAAATGAAATTATTACAGGTCTTAATTTAGAGCTAGGTTCCATTGGTGCTAATGTTCAATTAGGTGCAACACCTCAAGGTTCAATGATTTTGGTTAAGTCTTCATTATCTGGTCTTGATATTACTAATTTAGGTATTAAAGATAATGCAGCTGGTGGTGTTATTCAATTGGATGGTATCCATGTTCGTGGTTCTGCTACTGGTGGAGCAATTGATGTTGATCTTGGTATCAAGGTTAAGACTACAGGTTTGGAAATTACAAACAACAGTACAGCTAAAAATGACATTTATGTGAAAGGTATTCATTTGGGTACAACTACAGCAGCATCTATTGGTGATGTTGAAATCCAAGGGTTGAGTATGGGTTCTTCAACGATCACTATCTCAGGTCATTAAACAAATTAGATAAAAAAAGCGCACTAGTTGCGCTTTTTTTAATTTGAAATTTTGGAAGAAAAGTTAAATGACAGTCCATTTTTACAAAATTTTAACTAATGTTATGGCTCATTAAACTAATTTTATATACACACTCCTTAATTAACAAAGGAAGTTTTTTTAATAAATGTCTAATTTTAAATGGATTCTATTCCTTATGATTGATTTTTGGCTCAGTGTTCGATTTTCATGGAATATTTGTATTCGTTTCCCTTATTTGTTCTCATAGTGGTTAAGGATCATAACCCTTATTTGCGCATAAAACTTCTAGCTCTTCAAAATCTATCTAATTTTGTGTCAACTTAGGTAAAAACTTAATATCATGTGTCTCATCCGTGACCATAATTTCAATTGCACCACCATATCAATGGGTAAATTTATTTTTTGAGCCATTCCCTCTAATGCTTTTTGATTTGCCTTAATCTTTAATCTAGCAGAATAATTGATCTGCTTTGATATGAGAACCATCGATAAAAATTCACTTTTTATCTGTATTCTTACCGATTAATGTAAATATTTTCATTAGCTTATTATCTTTAGACAATCGAAATTTTTTATACAGGAAATGTCAATACACCCAAGTTAACCAGTCCGCTTTTAATTCTCAGCTAAATATTGAATTGGTTTTACATAAGGTGTTTTTAGATAATATTTTTTAAAATATAGGGTTATAAAGAATTTATAACATTTCATCAAAAAGAATAAAAAAAGGCTGCTTTTTTTTATAAAAAAAGGTATCTTCATCACACAGGGAAGTAGTGTCATTGACGCTAAGAATAAAATGAATAAGGCAAATTATGCCGCTGTTAAGAAAAGAGAATTATGTTAGAGATAGCTCTAGGCTCTGCATTGATGTATTACTTTACAACGCAAGCCTTTGAAATAGAAAAAAAACCAGAAGGAACAGTATATTATACTGAAACTTTGGATTCTAGAAACTCTTCATTTACCCGTAATCATCGGGAAGCAGTTGTTATCAAACCCGCTGTTGAAGATCAGTTTCGAGGCATCGTACGTCAAGCATATGACTATAGTTGTGGTTCGGCGGCATTGACGACACTTTTAAATGGATACGGTGGTTTAAAGCTAACAGAACAGCAAACGATGAGTGGCTTGCTTCAGTACGGTGAATATCAACGAATCATTGAAAGAAGAAGTTTCTCCCTACTTGATATGAAGAGATTTGTTGCGGCTTTAGGTCTAAATAGTGGGGGATATCGCGGTGAGTTTTCAGATCTAATTGCGCTTAAGCAGCCAGCAATTGTTCCAATAACATATGCAGGATTTAAACATTTTGTTGTTTATAAAGCTTATAAAGATGGGCGTGTGTATGTTGCAGATCCAGCTCTTGGAAATATAAGTTTTGATGAAACTCGATTTCGAGAAGTATGGGATAACAATACCTTATTTATCGTAGATGTTCCTGGACAATATCGAAAGGACTTATTGGCGTTAAAAGATGAAGATATGCGCCACGTAGATGATGCTACAGTCAATCGATATGCTTTGGCTGAAATTCAATTCCCTACGCAGAAGTTTGAGAAACTTGCTGATAAAGCCTCTACAATGCGTAGGGTACTTGATGCTGATCCAAACTCAGAAAACTACAATAAACCGATCACTACATACATGCGTATGTATTATAAGCGTAAATAATCACAGAATTTAATAATAGATTAGGACTTACGCACTATCATTTATAGATTCTCTGTGGTAGCAGATGATTTTTATCGAGAATAAAGTCATCAATGAAGTCTTTGATGATTGGTCTAAATAAGTTCTTTTGCC
>NZ_JBPKBJ010000096.1:0-11862 GCF_051390655.1 Acinetobacter sp. P1(2025) | reverse complement strand
GATTACGACGTTTTCTTCGTGTCATGGTTGACTCCAGAAACAAGCATTTCCCATGCTTATTGGGGAGTAGATTATCACTTATAGACGTGGTCTAAAATCATAGATCCACATCATTCTGCCTGTTTGACTAGCTCAATTAATTTTTGGTTAATTGGTGCTGTAAGATTCAACTGTCTAGCTAAATTAACAACTTCACCATTAATCCAATCGATTTCAGTTTTTCTTCCAACCATTAAATCATCAGCCATCGAAGAACGCGCAAGTGGATCAATCGCGAGCATTTTCTTACTGATAATCTTAAATATAGGATTGGGTAGTTTTAAAATTTTAGGAATAAATTGTGCTGGAATTGGAGTCAGTTTTGCTGGTTTGATTTTGGCTATTTTTAATAGATTTAATGTTTCTAATTGAGCAAGTGCCAAACACTGACGATATTCTCGAATAGATAATTCTTGTTTCAGTGGAAGTTGGGATAGCGCATTGATTGAATTATTTAAGTTCAATAATAATTTTGCCCATTGCACAGCTTGCATATCTTGTTCTAACTGAAATTCTAACTTTGCTTCTTGAAATGCAAGCACGAGTTCAGCTAATTGCTCATGGTTTTTACATACAAAGCACCATCTGTTCCTTGGTGGAATCGACCATTCCCCAAAGCTGCGACATTAAAAGGTACCATTCCTTCGAGTATAGTGTGGTCTGTTAAAATTCGTTTTAGAATTCCCACATTACTTAAGCCATTTTGAAAACTAATAATAATGGTCTTTTTCTTTAAAATATCTTTTAATTCAAGGGCTACTTGTTCAGTAGATGTTGATTTTACGCAAACAAAGACAATATCAGCATGAGCTGCACCATTGGGATCAATGCTCATTTGTAATTGATTTACAGAAATAGTTTGCTTGAATCCTGTGTAATCTGAAACAGTTAAACCGTAAGTTTGAAGTTCTTGCTGAACTCTAGGACGAACAATAAAATCTATGTCATAGTCAGCAGCAACCAATCTACCGCCAAGATAGCATCCAATACTGCCTGCACCATAAATACATATTTTCATTGATGATCTCTAACTATTTAATTATATCTTGCTACTTTTCTAACATAATCAAGATTGCGGACATGATTTGTCAGCTAGCTTACAGGTTTTAAATTTTTCTCAAGAAAAAGCCCAATATAAGATTGGGCTTTAAACTCATAAAAAAAAGATTATGCGTTAAGACTTGGATCAGCTAATAAAGTTTCAGCAGCAAGTTTCCCCAAATTATTAGAGGCTAAGGGACTATCACCCGTTAACAGTTTTCGATCTTGATGAACTTGCCCTGTGATTCCCTTATTTAGGATTTCCACACCAAGTTTTTCAAGATTTTCGCCGACGAGCCACGGAAATTGTCCTGGCATATATCCAATATCAATATTGGCACCTTTATCTAATGAATCTGGAAAAACACAGACTTGATAGCCTTTAAAAATATAATCATTTGGACTTTCATCAACTGCAGCTGCCAATAAAGAAGCTGGACCATGACATAAGGTAATCACATATTTGTCATGATCTACTGCCCATTTTAATAAAGCCTTAACTTCCTTACTCTCAGGGATTTTAGCTAAAACACCATGTCCGCCAGGGATAAAAATACCTGCATATGGTGAGTCAGCGCTTAAAGCTTGATCTAAAATATCAGCTAATTTAAGTGGAGATTTCAGTTGTTTCTCGTACTTATGATAAGTATCCAAAACCACTTGCTCTTCTTTTGGCATTGCCCACATTTCAAGTTTTACTGGATTACCTGAAAGTGTTGCAACGTCAAAGGCAAAACCAGCATTGTCCAAATGGAACATTGGTAGCAACATTTCTACTGGATGATTTCCTGTAGAAAAGAATTTCTCATTTTGCATCAGGATATAGCGTTCATCCGTTGCAATCATGAGGATCTTTTTATCGCCTTGATATGGATTTGGATATGTAGTTCCGTCATAGTCAGTTTTTGGAGCCGTATACTGACTTAGAGAATAAGGTGATGGAAAAAAAGCATTATCTTCAGCTAAATCTGGGGTTGGGTTACGATCATCTATATTTATTGTCATGTTCAAATTCCTCGTAGGATATGTTTGATTTACATATTGCTTTTCCAAGTGATCATTCTCAAGCTTGATGTATAAATAGGCATAGAATGAATACGATTAGGCAAAATTAGGATTTAATTTCGAGTACCACTTTTCCAATATGTTCACTGCTTTCCAGACATTGGTGTGCTGCTGCAACCTCTTCAAAAGCAAAAGTCTTATAAATAATTGGTTTACATTGACCTGTTTCGATTAGTGGCCAAACAAACTGCTCCAATTCTTGGGTAATTTTTGCTTTTTCATCATTGGTTCGAGCACGCATCGTTGAGCCAGTCACCACAGCGCGTTTGAGCATGAGTTCTTGAATATCAAAGCCATCAACTTTTCGACCGCCCATAAATCCGATAATTACTAGTCGCCCATCTCTTTTTAGCAATCTCAGATTCTGATTAAAGTAAGCAGCGCCAATAATATCCAAGATCACATCTACACCTTGCTGATCTGTGAGTGATAAGATTTCTTGTTCAAAATTTTGTGCCTTGTAATTAATAACCGTCGAAATTGAGCTTAATTTTTCTACTTTTTCTTCACTTCCCACTGTGGAAAAAGTTTGAATACCCATCGCATGACATAAACTCAACGCTGTAGAACCAATTCCACTAGCTCCTCCATGAATTAACACGGTTTCATTCTTTTTTAACTGTCCGATCTGAAATAGATTTGCCCATACTGTGAAATAAGTTTCTGGAATAGCTGCTGCTTCAATAAAGCTCAGATTTTTTGGAATCACTAAAGTTTGATTTGCTGGGACAGCACAGTATTCTGCATATCCTCCACCGTTAGTCAGCGCGCAGACTTTATCACCGACTTTAAATTTTTCTACTTTTGAACCAATTTTTGAAATGATGCCAGCAACTTCCAATCCTGGAATCTGCGTTACACCTTTCGGCATCGGATACAACCCTTGTCTTTGCAAAATATCAGGGCGATTGATGCCTGTGGCATAGACTTCAATTAGTACTTCATCTTCTTTAATCTCAGGTTTCTTACCTTGTACAACTTTTAGAACTTCAGGACCGCCAGCTAGAGTAATTTCGATATATTTCATTTGTTCGCTACTATTTTGATTCATGATTTACTCATTCCTTATCTATATTTACTTCAGTTTGATTAGGAGAAAAACCAAACTGCTTTTTAAACTCTCGACTAAATTGAGATGAGCTTTGATAACCAACAGCATAAGCTGCTTGAGCAACGCTTTGGTTTTCGTTTTGCAACATTTGTTTTGCCTTATGCAACCGCGTAACTTTGAGATACTGCAAAGGTGAATGTAATGTGACTTGTTTGAATGCTTTATGAAACGCAGAAATGCTCATATTGGCTTGTTCAGCAAGCATTTCCACTGTTAATTTTTCTGTAAAATGATGTTGAATATATTCACAAATCTTATAAATTGGTCGTAAATTGCCTTGAGCGACTAATCCTTTTAAAGCATCTGCACCCGAATGTTGAATCACTCGATACAACAACTCTCGTTTGATTTGTTCACCTAAAATCAAGCTGTCTTGTTCTGAACCTAAAGTTTTTAATAGTCGTATTAAAACATTTGAAATGGTTTGATCATATTGAATTACACTCATGCCAGTGGTGAGTGGTTTAAATTTCTCATTTTCAAAATATGTTTTTGCTAACAGCTCATTTACCGTATCCACCTCTAGTTTCATACTGACTGCAATCATAGGCAATTCAGGACTCGCAACCGTATCACAATCAAATGGCATAGACACAGAGACGATTAGGCATTCACCTTGCTGAAATGCATAGGTTTCATTTCCGATATAACCACGTTTACTGCCTTGTAAAACAAAAACTAAGGTCGGTTCTTGCAATATGGCTAATGGTGGTGTGTTGTGATCTACACGCATCAAAGTGATGCCATCTATTGCCGTAGCAAAGAAGCCTTCTTTAGTAACAAGTTTTAGAAAGAGTGCAGTTAGTATTTGATCATTCATCATGTGTCATCTGATGATTTGAAATTTGATCTTTATTATTAAATAGCAAACAGATAAAAGATGTTAGTTTTATGCAGGATTAGGCATAGGAAAAAGAGTTTTGTGAAGTTCATTTAAACATATGATATAGATTTATAAAAATGAGCTAGCAAACTAAATATTATTTATTATCAGAAAAAACAATAGCTAAGAAAAATAATAGTGTTATAAAAGCACCCACGCCTAAACTAACCATAATTATTTCTAGATTCATAAACTCCATCAATATACCATGTTTTCCCCATGCACCATCAAAGCCATGATTTTCAGATTTCCTACCTAATCCTCCAATGATACAAAACCCTATACTAGAAATAAAAAAAATACTTAAGGAAGCCTTCCATAGTTTAAAAAGTTTGAGAAATGAAATTAAACTCATTCCAAGTATAGTCACAATTGAAGCTACAACGGCATAATGCCAGTTATCCATAAAAATCCTTATTGCTCACCATACTCTAATCTTAATAAAACTGACTCGAATCCAACATCTGTAAAGTAATTTTTTTCACTTCATCACGACTTTGCATAATATGTGCTTCAATCGCTTGAATGGCTTCATCTACTTTACGATTAAAAATATAACCCAGTATTTTCTGATGCTCCTGATAAGTCGCTTCAACGCGATAATCTTTTGAGAAGTCTAAACGACGAATAATACGGATTCGCTCACTCAAATCACGATGAATTCTCGCCATTTCATTATTTCCAGAGGCGCGAACCAATGCGCAATGGAAATCTTCATCTTGTTGTGACAGTTGTTTAATGTCCTTTAGATATTGATGAGGTTCAATCAACCATAAATCTTTTAAAACAGATAATTCAACTGAGTTTTGATGATCAATCTGGCAAAGTTTACGAATGGAATCTTTTTCCAAAATGATCCGCACATCATAAAGTTCTTCATAATAACGAAAATTGAGCGGTCGGATTTGCCAACCGCTACGAAAACTCACATCAACATAACCCTCTTGTTGCAAACGATATAGTGCTTGTCGGATTGGGGTGCGACTTACATCATAAGCTTTTGCAACTTCAGATTCAGTGAAACGTTCACCTGGCATCAGTTTGAAATCAAAGATATCATTCTTGATGCGTTGGTAAACCAGCTCAGACAAATTGTCTGAGCTTTTTGTTGTTTTTATTTTGGTTTCTTTCATGCAACCTTGCCTTATTCCATATAAACCAGTGGTTCACCACTATGTACGGTTTGCCCTGCTCTACAAATAATGGCTTTTACAATGCCATCTTCTTCTGCATAAACAGGAAGTTCCATTTTCATTGCTTCAATAATAGCAACAGTTTCACCTTTTTTAACCTCTTGACCATGTTCAACAAAAATTTTCCAGATATTACCTGTCATTGATGCATTTAATGATGCTAAATGACTGTAATCAGCATGGTTATTTTCTTGAATCTGTTCTTCAGGTTGAGCTGCAAACTCCTCTTTCCATCGATCAACTTCGGTCGTGAATGCTTGTTGTTGCTTAGCTTTAAACTCGGCAATACTTTCAGCTTCATTCTCTAAGAATTTTACATAATCCGCATAATCGAATTCTGTTTCTTCAATCTTGATCTCAGCATGACCATTTTCAAAGTCTGCACGCCATTGATTCAATTCCTCTTCTGTCACTTCAAAATATTTAATTTGATCGAAGAATTGTAAGAACCATTGTTTATCACCAAATTGTTTGTTTTTCTTAAACTTATTCCAAATTGGCAAAGTACGCCCAATCAATTGATAACCGCCCGGTGAATCCATGCCGTAGATACACATGTACATACCACCAATACCCACTGTTCCCTCTGCGGTAAAGGTACGTGCTGGATTATATTTAGAACTGAGTAAACGATGACGTGGATCGATTGGTACAGCACATGGTGCAGTTAAATACACATCACCCAAGCCAAGAATTAAATAGTTTGCATCAAAAATAATATCTTTGACTTCATTCCGATCTGCCAAGCCATTAATGCGTTGGATAAAATCAACATTATTTGGCAACCACGGTGCTTTAGAGCAAACACTTTCTTGATAGCGTTCAACTGCGCCTAAAGTGGTACTATCTTCAAATGCCATCGGCAAATGTACGATACGAGATGGGATTTTTAATTGGCTCAAATCACCCATCTCTTTTTCGAGTTGAAGTAATTGAGCAATCAATTGTGATTGTGGAATTACTAAGCCATCGTATTTAATCTGTAGTGAACGAACACCCGGTGACAGTTCCAATACGCCTGCAATTTTTGCATCACGAATCATTTGAATAAGTTGATGCACTCGTAAACGTAAAGCTAAATCTAAAACATTTTCGCCGTATTCTAAGAGAATATAACTATCACCTGCTTGGCGATACACTGTTTTTGGCGATAATTCAGTTGGTTCACGTTGTGCCAAAATCGTACTGACAACCTCTTGAATTGGCTCAATTGTTTCTACAATTTTGCTTGCTTCCGCAAAGTTTTGGATATTTTCAATTTGCTGACGTTCAAGTTCATTGGCTTGTTCAACACTAATCGGATAGAAACGAATTTTATCATCGGCTTTAAGTTGTCCCACTTTCCAAAGTTCGGCTTTGGCAATCGTCACAGGACAAACGAACCCCCCTAAACTTGGACCATCTTTAGCCAGAATTACAGGGAAATCGCCTGTGAAGTTAATTGCTCCGATCGCATATTCACAGTCATGGACATTTGATGGATGTAAACCTGCTTCACCACCATTTTCTCGTGCCCAGTTTGGCGTTGGTCCTGATAAACGAACGCCTAAACGATTTGAGTTAAAGTGAACTGTCCACACTGATGCAAAAAACTCTTCTACATATTCAGGTTTAAAGAAATCTGGTGCGCCGTGCGGGCCATATAACACCGCAATTTCCCATTCATTACTATATTCAGGAATCAATTCAGCCGATAACGCTTGAGGCTCATCATGTGCAAGTGGCAATTCTGCACTAGCAAATGCTGGATCAACCATTTTAATCATGTCACCGACACGTAAGGTACGACCTGCATGACCACCAAAATTACCAAGCGCAAAAGTAGAACGACTGCCTAAATATACAGGGACATCCAAACCATCTCGAACCGCTAAATATGTACGGCAACCTGATTCTACTTGACCGATTTTTAGAATTTGTCCTGCTTTAACTTCTACAGGCTTCCAAAAATCAATTTCCTGATCATCTAACAACGCAGTACAGCTTGCTCCCGCCAAAGCAATAATCGTATTTGTGTGAAACTTTAAGGTTGGTCCAACTAAGGTAAACTCAAATCCGGCAGCTTTAGCATCATTCCCAACAATACGATTGGCAAGCTGAAATGCATAATCATCCATTGGACCAGATGGCGGTACACCAATATCCCAGTAGCCTGTACGACCTGGATAATCTTGAATTGAACTCAACGTTCCTGCTTGAACCACTTCAATCACGTTTGGCGTGTAGTTGAAATCATCCAACATTCTTGTCCAAATTTGCATAGATTCAAAGCGCTGATCTGAAACGATGGCACGTGCGTAATCCAAGTTTGTGCTGATGCCATTTAAGCGTGTTTCAGCCAATACATGCTTTAATTTTTCGATAGCACTAGCACGGTCATCAGCATGCACAATAATTTTGGCAATCATCGGATCAAAGTATTGGGAAATCTCTGTGCCTGTTTTGACCCAAGTATCAACACGTGTACCATCAGGAAAGGCAACTTCTGTCAGTACACCGGGACTAGGCTGGAAATTTTTCACAGGGTCTTCGGCATAAACTCGTACTTCAATCGCTGCACCTTTAGGCTGAATATTGCTGAGATATTCCCAATCAAGCTCATCACCAGCAGCCACTTTGAGCATACATTCAATTAAGTCTAAACCTGTAACCATCTCAGTGACTGGATGCTCAACCTGTAAGCGTGTATTCACTTCTAGAAAATAAAACTCATCTCGATTGGCATCGTAAATAAACTCTACTGTTCCTGCACTACGATAATTAACGGATTTACCTAATTCCACTGCTGCCTGATGCAGCTTTTTACGTGTAGCTTCAGGTAAATTTGCCGCAGGCGTTTCCTCTACTACTTTTTGGTTACGACGTTGCAAAGAGCAATCACGCTCACCAAAGGCAACGACTTGTCCCTTTCCATCACCAAAAATTTGTACTTCAACATGACGCGCTTTATCAATAAAGCATTCAATAAATACGCCTGCATCCTTGAAAAACTGTTCGCCCAAACGTTTTACACTTTCGTAAGCGTCGGTCAAGGCTTGTGGCGTATCACAACGGGTCAAACCAATACCACCACCGCCAGCAGTACTTTTCAGCATAATTGGATAGCCAATACGATCTGCCGCCGTAAGAGCTTCTTCTAAGCTATCCAACAATCCAGTTCCTGGTGTCATTGGTACATTGGCAGCAGCAGCCAATTCACGAGCACGGTGTTTTAAACCAAATTCTAGAATTTGCTCTGCCGTTGGTCCCATGAAAGCAATATTATTTTCTTCGCAAGCACGAGCAAAATCGGCACTTTCAGAGAGAAAGCCATACCCTGGAAAGATTGCCTCTGCCCCAGTTTGTTTAGCTGCCTGAATTAATTTTTCGATACTCAAATAAGTATCGGCTGGTTTTAAACCATCTAATGCAATTGCAATATCAGCATCTTCGACATGTTGCGCATAACGATCACTATCCGAATACACAGCAACACTGGTTACACCTAATTTTTTAAGTGTGCGAATCGCTCGAACAGCAATTTCACCACGGTTTGCAATAAGTACAGTTTTAAACATGATGATTTCCCCCCAATTAATTCGCTGTGTTTGCTGCTTGGCTGTTACGATGCTGGATATAGGCTCTCCATCCACCAAAATGACTAATATTCTCTGCATCATCTATGCCATAAGGCTCACAGATAAAACCTTTCACCCAGCGCCCATCTTCTAATTCGACATTGCCCATGCCTAAAGGTGTTGGAATCTCTGCCACAAATTCACCAAATCGAGCAGTAGGAACATCCCAAAGTTCTACAATAATGCTTTGTCCATCTTGCTGACGTGCTAAACCGGGTTTCGGCGGGACGGTACCGTTCAATGCATAAAGCGCATAATTTTTAGAGGTTTTGGTGGTTTCGATATGCACAGCATGACGTGTGGTAAGCTGAAAATTCAACGGCATACCTGTTAGATGAGCCCCGACAACTGCAACACGAATATGATGTTGCGAAATAGGTGTAGCAGAACTTAAAGGCAGACTTTTATCCAATGCGCCCAATTTGAGAGCAAGATAGTTTTGCCATGCCTTACCAAAATGCACCAATGCCGCATCATGCCAAGCTGGCGCAATTAGAGTGATTCCAAATGGTAAATGGTCAGCCCTAAATCCTGCTGGTAAAGCTAAAGCACTCAAATCTGCCAAGTTGGTAAAGTTAGTGTAGGTTCCTAAATGAGCGTTATATTCAATCGGATTTTGTTGAAGCTGCTCAATGGTATAAATTGTAGGTGCAGTTGGAACAATTAAGGCATCAAAGTCAGCCAATCTTTGTTGGATTTTTCGAGCTAGGTCTTGTTTTAAATATTCTGCATTGTAGGCATCCACCGCTGAATATTTTTCACCGTTTTTAATAATTTCTAATACCGTTGGATCAAATGCATCAGGATTATTTTTCAGTAAATCCTTAACTGCTGCGGTACGCTCTGCCACCCATGAACCTTGGTAAAGTTGCGCTGCCAATTGCTCAAAATCTGAAAAATCAATTTTAGTGATCTCAGCATTTAATGACTCAAGTAATTGGATTGTTTGCTGAAACGCTTTTTCAGCCTGTTCATCTCCAAAGAAATTTAGTTTTTCTGGAATGGCAAATTTTAATTTGCTAGAGAAATGCGCTGGAACATTCTTTGGATGCTTACGTGAATAACTGTCCAATGGATCATATGCTTCTAAAACATTTGCAACCAAATCTGCGTCTACAACGGTTAAGGCAAAGACCGAAATACAATCTAGACTTTTACATGCAGGCAATAAACCACGATTTGAAAACCGCCCTTTGGTTGGCTTTAACCCAACAATATTGTTAAATGCCGCTGGTACGCGTCCGGAACCTGCAGTATCTGTGCCTAATGCAAATGGGACAAATCCACGAGCAACCACACTTGCTGAACCAGAACTTGAGCCGCCACTGACATATTTAGAATTAAATGTATTTGCAACAGCACCATATGGAGAGCGAGTTCCTACTAAACCTGTTGCAAACTGATCAAGATTAGTTTTACCAACTACGATTGCACCTGCTTGCTTCAACAAACGCACTGTTTCAGCATCTTGTACTGCAATTGTATTTAATACCTTACAAGCTGCGGTAGTTACAAACCCTGCAACATCAATATTATCTTTCACTGCAAACGGAACGCCGTAGAGTGGAAATTGTTTTGCTAAACTCTCAGCTTCTTTAGTTAATTCATTGAGAAATTGAATTTGCTGTTCAATCTGTTCTACTGTCGCAATTGAAATCCACGCATTATCTTGAGGATCAATTGATGCAACTAAATCTTTTAAAGTATCAAGTTGGATTTCATTTTTTGAATAAGCTGTTTGCCATTCTGAAATTGTCCAACCTAAAGTTTTTATCTCATGCATTTTATGAATCCCATCTTGTATACAAGTTTGGATAAATAAATGCAGAAAGTGTGCCAGTTTATTTTTTACATAAAATTCAATTAATTACCTTATTTATCATAAACTTTTAAACTTGTAGATTAACTAATGGTGCTAAAATAGCTTTGTTTTAATGCACGTGCGCCACAATTCAGCAAGATGCGATTTTATTTAAGAGCTTAAGCTTAGTTTTTGAGCAAAGTTTTTCTTGAATTTTACAATTTGAGAAATTGAAGCTATGAATTTGATCATTGTCAGCTCAGTTTTGAGCAGAACAAAAATCTTGATCGTTAGAGCTCTATATTTTAGGTATCTTTTGATATGTGGCTTTGAGAGGCTTCATTATGTAGCATTGATGATGCAAAAGCATCATCAATGCTAAACGTTAATAATTAGAAGTGAATAACTGTACGAATTGATTTACCTTCATGCATTAAATCAAAAGCTTCGTTGATCTCTTCAAGTGGCATTGTATGAGTAACAAAAGGAGCAAGTTCAATTTCACCCTTCATTGCATCTTCAACCATTTTAGGTAATTGTGAACGACCTTTCACACCACCAAAAGCAGTTCCAATCCATTTACGACCTGTCACCAATTGGAATGGGCGAGTTGAAATTTCTTGCCTTGCACCAGCCACACCAATAATCACAGATTGTCCCCAACCACGATGTGCGCATTCTAATGCTGAGCGCATGACATTGGTGTTTCCAATACATTCAAAAGAATGATCAACACCCCAACATCATCACGACCCTGAAAGTACCAGATTTCAGTGTCTTACCATGCATTTTGTCTCTTATTTTCCAGTGGAATGGATGATGTAAATCAACTATGCTCTCATATTGAATTTGCCGAATTGACAATTTATTGAAAATTAAATAGCAATATTATCTTACTTTTTATGTGCTAAATTACCTTGAGAAACAATAACAAGGATAAACACATGATTTTAGAAAAAGACTGGAAAAATATTCAACGGATTTTTAAACTTGCACAAAATGAACCGTACCGGGTTTGTCGGAGACTTTTTTATTTAAGTTAGGCCACCTGACCTAACGGGTTAATCTTATCATAGTACATTGCTTCAAACTCAAAAGGTGATACATAACCC
>NZ_JBPKBJ010000095.1:0-11990 GCF_051390655.1 Acinetobacter sp. P1(2025) | reverse complement strand
AAGAACTTATTTAGACCAATCATCAAAGACTTCATTGATGACTTTATTCTCGATAAAAATCATCTGCTACCACAGAGAATCTATAAATGATAGTGCGTAAGTCCTAATTTATTTGATAAAAGGTTTCCGCATTACTTCTAAAAATTGCTCGCTGCGCCTTTTCACCTAGTGGTGCTGTCATTTCAATATACGCTTGGATGAGATCTTTTAAGGTGGTGTTGGGTTTATCCATTGGAAAGTTGGATGCAAATACAATCCGTTCGATACCAAAACTCTGAATAGCGTGTTCAATGAGTGGTGAAAGTAAATCTTTTATTTGCAGTACATTCGCCGTTATTTGTTGTTTATAAAATTGATGTCCCAGTACTGGCATCATTAATCCCCAAATTTTAGTATAAACATTTTTTTGTTCAGCGAGTTCTGAAATATCCTCTTTCCATTTTGCAAATATAATCTCACGCTCAGCTGGTGTTCGCCCCGTTCTTTTTCCGACTTTTCCAAATAATCCGACTGGTGTTGCGAGATGATCTACCATGATCTTTGTATCAGGGAAATTTTGTGCGAGTGATTTGATTTCTTTAATTTGAGTGGAATATCCCCAAGCATCGAATGACAAATTCATCTTTGCTAGATGCTCAAAGCCCTTCAGGAATTTTTTCTGAGTATATAAGTGTGGCTGATCACACCAGCGATGAATACCATCATCTGGATGCCATGCTGCCATTTTACGAATACCACAAAAATGTGGACTGGCATCCCGATGAGCTTTGAGAATATCCAAAAATCTTTTATTTCTTGGATCTGCTGTAGCCACGATACCCGCAAGTTTTAGTTGTTGCTGATTAAAGGGTAAATGATGAATCCATTTTGTTTCCTCAACCACACCAAAGTTTTTTTGGTGATGCCAATTCGCCTCAACATGAATAATACTATCAATCGAACATCCTGCACTATCAACTCGATAATCAAAAGGTAGATATGGTGATAAAGCATATTGAGTGATGCCTAAAGTTTCGATTAAGTCTTTAGGTTTAACAACGCGTACAATTGTGTCCATCAATTTAGGATATTTACCCAATGCCTTGACCAATATCGCTGCTGAGTGTGGCGTAGTGTATGGATTCCACTGATGAATATGGGCATCAAGAATTGGGAAGTTTAATTGGTTCATTTTTATAATCTCTCTGAAATCCTTTTCTCAAGTTTTATTTAACTTGAAGTGGCCTATCATATTTATAATTATTTTGAAGTTACTAGATCGTTTGATCACAACCAAATGATTTATATGAATCTATCCATATGAAATAGATTCATATTTATAACTCAAATAAAGACACTTACCACAAGTCAGTATCTTTAAATATGTGGCTATTCTGTTTGCCCCCATTGAAAAGTCGTTCTCTTGTATTCTATCCCTTCTAAATCATAAACTTGATAAATCGTATCGTATAAAGACTGGATATCCTCACTGTTATCCATGGCTCTTGCTGTAATAAAAATCGGACTGACTGCACCACTATCTAGGATTGGAATATAAAGTAAATGTGGGAATCGAATGGTATCGGCACTAGCAGGAATGACACATAAGCCTTCTCCAGCAGCTACCAAACCTAAAGCCAATTGAATTTCTCGTAATTCACGGACATTTTTCGGCACCAAACTATGCTCAGCAAAAATATTTAAAAGTTGGCTTGAAAAATTAGGTTTTGGTGTATTTGGATAAACAAATAATTTTTCATCAACCAAATCTGCTAAATGCACTCCCTCGACGCGTTGAGCAATTGGATGACTTGAATGGGCTGCAACAACTAGTCTTTCTTTGCGCAAAAGTACTCTTTTTACAGCTGGATCGCTGATTCTCAACCGACCAAAACCAACATCTATTCGCCCTTCTTTGAGTGCTTGAAGTTGTTCAGTAGTACTGAGTTCTATCAACTGAATATTTAAATGTGGGTGTTGTTGGCGGTAGAGATAAATAATTCTAGGTAATATACCAAATAATAATGAGCCTACAAAACCAATGGTTAAGGTTCGCTCAATCAAACCAATCCGCTTCGTCATACTCTTAACCTCTTCCGCATTAGACAAAAGTTTTAAGGCATGTTGGTACAAAAATTGACCTGCGGTTGTGGTTTGAAGTGGTCTACTTCCTCGTTCAAAAAGCTGTACACCTAGTTCATTTTCAAGGTTTTGAATTTGCCGACTTAAAGGTGGCTGTGCGATGAACAGCCGTTCTGCTGCTTTGGTAAAGCTTTGCTCTTCCACCACTGCGACAAAATAGCGTAAATATCTGAGTTCCATTCTTTATCTCCATACCTAATAGGTATAAAAAAATACATATTCAGTCTTAGACACAGTTTAATCATTCTTTTAAGGTATAGGAAGAGCATAAAGAACCAGTGATGGTGTGAAATGTACAAAACAATCGAAACCATATTAGTCGATATCCCAACGATACGTCCACATAAGCTATCTGTGACGACCATGCAAACCCAAACCTTGGTATTGGTCAAAATCACAACAACGGATGGTCTTGTGGGTTGGGGCGAAGCGACCACGATTGGTGGACTTAATTATGGTGAGGAAAGCCCTGAAAGTGTCAAAGCAAATATCGATACTTATTTTGCCCCGCTCTTATTGTCGATCAAATCTTCAATAAATGTGGCTCAAACACTCAAATTGATTCGTAAAACTATCAATGGCAATCGCTTTGCAAAATGCGCCATTCAAACTGCGCTCTTGGATATTCAAGCGAAACAACTCAATTTGCCACTAAGCGAAGTATTGGGTGGTCGTCTACGTGATCGTCTCCCTGTGCTTTGGACTTTGGCTTCGGGTGATACTGAAAAAGACATCGCTGAAGCAAAGAAAATGATTGAGCTCAAACGCCACAATATTTTCAAGTTAAAAATCGGTTCCAATCCTGTGCAACACGATGTTGATCATGTAATTGCCATCAAAAAAGCTTTAGGACCTGAAATCAGTATTCGTGTTGATGTAAATCGTGCTTGGTCAGAATTGGAATGTATTCAAGGCATTCAACAGTTGCAGAATGGCGGCATTGATTTGATCGAACAGCCTTGTGCGATTGAACAAACTCAAGTGTTGGTTCGCCTAACGCAGCGTTTTGATGTGGCTATCATGGCAGATGAAGCTTTGACAGGACCTGACAGTGCTTATCGTTTAGCGAAACAGCATGCGGCAGATGTTTTTGCTGTGAAAGTTGAGCAATCAGGTGGTCTGATTGAGGCTTGTGAAGTGGCCAAAATCGCTAAGTTGGCAGGAATTGATCTTTATGGCGGCACTATGTTGGAAGGTCCGATCGGCAGCATCGCTTCGGCGCATGCCTTTAGTACTTTTGACAGCCTTGCTTTTGGTACAGAGTTATTTGGTCCCCTCTTACTGACTCAAGACATTTTAAAAACACCATTGCGTTATGAAAATTTTGAATTGGTGGTGCCAAATACTGCAGGTCTAGGCATCGATATTGACGAAGACAAAATCGAGCAGTTGCGTCGTAAGGCTTAAGGGAGAAAGCGCATGTTATTTCAGGTTCGTATGGATGTGCATCTTCCTGTGGAGATGCCTGCTGAACAAGCCAATCAGATTAAAGCGGTTGAGAAAGCTTATTCGCAAGATTTACAGCGTCAAGGTAAGTGGCGTCATATTTGGCGGATTACAGGACAGTATTCAAACATCAGTATTTTTGATGTCGAAAGCAACGAAGAGCTACACAACATTTTACAGGGCTTGCCCTTGTACCCCTACATGGACATTGAAGTGATGGCATTGAATCGTCATCCCTCTTCGATCCGTGAGGATGATCGTTAATTCACAACACCCCATCGTCACTCGACAGCTTCATCACATGCTCAGAGTGTCGTAGAGATAAGGATAGTGGTACGGCATAACGGATTGAATGACTCTCCGTTTCCCCACCACCTACGCGAGATGCATAGTTAAGGAGAAATCATATGAATCGTCAGGATATTGATGCATTAGTGAAAAAAATGAATGTTGATACTGCTACAGGTGCAGTCGATCAACGTGTTCAAAGCATCGTGGTACGTTTATTGGGAGATTTATTCCAAGCAATTGAGGATTTGGATATCCAAGCTTCAGAAGTGTGGAAAGGTCTAGAGTATTTTACAGATGCAGGTCAAGCCAATGAATTGGGCTTACTCGCTGCGGGCTTAGGTCTAGAGCATTATTTAGATTTGCGTGCTGATGAAGCCGATGCCAAAGCAGGTGTTTCTGGTGGTACGCCTCGTACAATTGAAGGTCCACTGTATGTTGCAGGTGCACCTGAGTCTGTAGGTTTCGCCCGTATGGATGATGGTTCTGAATCAGACAAAATCGATACTTTAATTATCGAAGGTACAGTGACGGATACAGACGGCAATATCATCGAAGGTGCCAAAGTTGAAATGTGGCATGCGAATAGTTTGGGGAACTATTCTTTCTTTGATAAGTCTCAATCTGATTTCAATCTACGTCGCACCATTCTTTCTGATGTGAACGGTAAATATGTGGCTTTGACCACCATGCCTGTAGGTTATGGTTGCCCACCTGAAGGAACGACTCAGTTTGTTCTGAATAAGTTAGGTCGTCATGGTAACCGCCCTTCGCATGTTCATTATTTTGTTTCTGCACCGGGTTTTCGTAAGTTAACGACACAGTTCAATATCGAAGGCGACAAGTACTTATGGGATGACTTTGCTTTTGCAACGCGTGATGGTCTTGTAGCGACTGCTGTCGATGTCACTGATGAGGCTGAGATTCAGCGTCGTGGTTTAGATAAACCATTCAAACACATCACTTTCAACATCGAATTAGTTAAAGAAGCGGCTTCTGCACCTTCTACTGAAGTTGATCGTCGTCGTGCATCTGCATGAGCAAGAGTAATTTAGGAACCGAGTTATTGAAATTTAATCAAATAACTCGGGGCTTCCTCCTTAGGAAAGTCGGAGAACGGACATGCCAAAAATTCCAGTAATCAACACGACGCATCTTGATCGAATTGATGAATTGCTTGTTGATAATGAAGAAACAGGTGAATACAAACTTCATCGTTCAGTATTTACAGATCAAGCGATGTTTGATCTTGAAATGAAATATATTTTTGAAGGCAATTGGGTCTATCTAGCTCACGAAAGCCAAATTCCAAAAAATAATGACTTTTATACGACTTATATTGGTCGTCAACCAATCATTATTGCTCGCAATCGTAATGGCGAATTAAATGCCATGATTAATGCTTGTTCACATCGTGGTGCACAACTCTGTCGCCATAAACGTGGCAATAAAGCGACTTATACGTGCCCTTTCCATGGTTGGACATTTAACAACTCAGGTAAATTACTCAAAGTTAAAGATCCTACCGATGCGGGTTATTCTGACTGTTTTAACCAAGATGGCTCACACGATTTAAAGAAAGTTGCGAAGTTTGAAAGTTATAAAGGTTTCTTATTCGGTAGTTTGAATCCTGATGTTCCATCTTTAGAAGAGTTTCTTGGGGAAACAACCAAGATTATTGACATGATCGTTGGTCAGTCAGAACAAGGTTTAGAAGTATTACGCGGCTCTTCAACCTATACCTATGAGGGTAACTGGAAGCTCACCGCTGAAAATGGTGCTGATGGTTACCACGTATCTGCTGTGCATTGGAACTATGCAGCTACTACACAACATCGTAAAGAAACTGAAGCTGGAGATAACATCCGTGCAATGAGCGCTGGTTCTTGGGGTAAACAAGGCGGTGGATCATATGGTTTCGAGCATGGTCATATGTTGTTGTGGACTCAGTGGGCAAATCCAGAAGATCGTCCAAACTATCCAAAAGCAGATGAATACACCGAGAAATTTGGTGCTGCAATGTCTAAATGGATGATTGAGCGTTCGCGAAATTTATGTCTTTACCCAAATGTTTATTTGATGGATCAGTTCGGTTCACAGATTCGTGTGCTTCGCCCACTCAGCGTCAATAAGACCGAAGTGACCATTTACTGTATCGCACCAGTTGGTGAAGAGCCTGAAGCGCGTGCTCGTCGTATTCGTCAATATGAAGATTTCTTTAATGCTTCTGGAATGGCGACACCTGATGATTTGGAAGAGTTCCGCGCATGCCAAGCAGGTTATGCAGGCTTAGAGCTGGAATGGAATGATATGTGCCGTGGTTCAAAACATTGGATACATGGACCCGATGATGCAGCAAATGAAATTGGTTTAAAACCTAAATTAAGTGGCATCAAAACTGAAGATGAAGGCTTATATCTAGCTCAACATCAGTATTGGTTAAAGTCGATGAAGAATGCTATCGCAACTGAGAAAAAGTTAGCTGAAAGTCAAATTTAGGAAGATGCCAAATGAACACAACAACTCAAGCAACTTTAGAAAATATTGCTCAGTTTCTCTATCGTGAAGCACGTTTTCTAGACGATGAACAATGGGATGAATGGTTAAGTTGTTATTCACCAGAGGCTTCTTTTTGGATGCCTGCATGGGATGACGACGATAAGTTAACTGAAGATCCACAGTCTGAAATTTCATTGATTTATTACCCAAACCGTCAAGGTTTAGAAGATCGTGTATTTCGTATTAAAACTGAACGTTCATCAGCAACGATGCCAGATACAAGGACCAGCCACAATATTAGCAATATTGAGGTGCTCGAACGTGATGGAGACAAAGTCACCGTTCGGTTTAATTGGAACACATTGAGTTTTCGCTACAAAACCAACTACAGCTATTTCAGTATGTCTCGTTATGTGATCGATTTCTCTAACGAACAACCAAAAATCATGAGCAAATATGTGGTGTTAAAGAATGATTATATCAATCAAGTGATTGATATCTATCATCTCTAACCGGTAAGCCCAGCCAAATGGAATTTTGGTTGGGTAAGCGAGATCAAAATTTTTAAATAGGATGATTGCCATGTCTAACCATAATGTAGCACTTCAATTTGAAGATGGTGTGACCCGTTTTATTACAGTTGCACAAGGTGAAACTTTATCTGACGCAGCCTATCGTCAGAAGATCAATATCCCTTTGGATTGCCGAGATGGTGCATGTGGTACATGTCGTGCATTCTGTGAATCTGGTAGTTATAACATGCCAGAAGAAACTTATATCGAAGATGCTTTAACACCAGAAGAAGCTGAACAAGGCTACATACTTGCTTGCCAGTGTCGCCCTACTTCGGATGCAGTTTTCCAAATTCAAGCATCATCTGATGTTTGTAAAACTGAAATTCATAGCTTTCAAGGCACTTTATCACGTGTCGAAAACCTATCTGACTCAACGATTACATTTGATATTCAACTAGATGATGGTCAACCTGAAATTCACTTCTTAGCTGGTCAATATGTAAATGTCGGTATTCCAGGAACATCTGAAACACGTTCATATTCATTTAGTTCAAAACCAGGCAATCGTTTAACGGGTTTTGTGGTGCGTAATGTCCCAAATGGTCAGATGAGCGAATTTTTGAGTAAGAATGCAAAAGCTGGTGACAAAATGCACTTCACAGGTCCATTTGGAAGCTTCTATTTACGTCCTGTCACTAAACCCGTTTTGATGCTCGCAGGTGGAACTGGTATTGCCCCTTTTATGTCAATGCTTCAAGTACTTGAAGAAAAGGGTTCAGATCACCCTATTCGTTTAGTTTTCGGTGTGACAAATGACTTTGATCTTGTCGCAATAGAAAAGTTAGATGAATTGCAAAGTAAGTATCCTTGGTTTGAATATCGAACGGTTGTTGCACATCCTGAAAGTCAACATGAGCGCAAAGGCTATGTAACAGGTCATATTGAAAATGATTGGCTTAACAATGGTGATGTTGACGTATACCTCTGTGGGCCAGTACCAATGGTTGAAGCTGTTCGTAGTTGGTTAGATCAAGAAGGAATTAAACCTGCCAATTTCTTATTTGAAAAATTTTCTGCAAATTAATCAAATCGGAGATCAGCATGATATTTCAAGATAGATTTAAGAACAAAATCGTCATCGTAACGGGTGCTGCTCAAGGGATTGGACGTAGCGTTGCAATTCGGGTAGCCGCTGAAAATGGATATGTGGTTTTAGCCGATCGTTCAGAGTTGGTCGATGAAGTTGCTTCAGAAATCCGTAGCACAGGTGGTCATGCAATCACAGTACAAGCTGATTTAGAGCGCTATGATGGTGCCCAAGCTGTTGTAGACAAAGCGATTCAGGAGTTTGGCCGAGTAGATGTACTCATCAATAATGTTGGCGGTGCGATCTGGATGAAACCCTTTGATGAATTTAGCGAAGAGCAAATTATCAAGGAAATCAATCGTTCTCTGTTTCCAACTTTATGGTGTTGTCGTGCAGTTCTACCTGAAATGTTGAAGCATCAATATGGGGTCATCGTCAACGTATCGTCTATCGCTACCCGTGGTATCAATCGCATTCCATATTCGGCAGCTAAAGGTGGTGTAAATGCACTTACCGCATCTTTGGCTTTTGAACATGCCAAAAATGGCATCAGAGTGAATGCGATTGCTACGGGTGGAACAGACGCTCCACCACGTAAAGTACCTCGTAATTCAACTCCACTTAGCGAAGATGAAAAAGTTTGGATGCAACAGGTTGTAGATCAAACCAAAGAAAGAAGTCTGATGGGACGATATGGAACTATCGATGAACAGGTAAATGCCATTCTTTTTCTAGCATCTGAAGAGTCGTCTTATATGACTGGCAGTGTAATTGCAGTTGGTGGTGGTGATCAGGGTTAATTCTGATCTAAACAGCAGGAAATCTTGCAAGGAGGCGCTATGACTAACCTGTTGACGAGTTTAAAAAATGATTGGTCTATTTCAGCAACTATTGCAGGATTTTTAGCGGTTCTGATTTCATATTCTGGTCCGCTTATTATCTTTTTCCAAGCAGCACAAAAAGCCAATATCTCAACAGAAATGATGATTTCATGGATTTGGGGCATATCAATTGGTGCTGCTGTTGCTGGAATTTATCTTTCAATTCGTTATAAAACCCCTGTCATCACAGCATGGTCAGCTCCTGGTACGGCATTATTGGTTTCACTGTTTCCAAATATCTCTTTGAATGAAGTTGTTGCAGCTTATATCACTTCAGCGATTGTCATTTTTATAGTTGGAGCTACAGGATATTTTGACAAATTGCTGAAATGGATTCCTCAAGGAATCGCAGCAGGCATGATGGCAGGAATTTTATTTCAATTTGGGCTCGGATTATTTGTAGCAACGGATTCCATGCCTTTGATCGTTTTCAGCATGTTGCTTTGTTATTTATTAGCAAAACGATATTCACCTCGTTATACCATGCTGTGGGTTTTGTTGTGTGGTGTTTCACTCAGCTTAATTTTAGGAAAAATGAATCCTGTTGAAATGCAGTTTAGTTTTGCTATTCCTCATTTCATTTATCCAGAATGGACTTGGCACTCTACATTTAACTTGGCTTTACCTTTAATTCTTGTGAGTCTGACAGGACAGTTTTTGCCAGGTATGGCAATTATGAAACTGAGTGGCTATGACACCCCTGCTAAACCGATTATTACAGCATCAAGCATCGCTTCACTCGCAGTCGCATGTGTAGGTGGAATTACGATTGTACTTGCTGCAATTACTGCTGCTCTATGTATGGGTAAAGATGCTCATGAACTCAAAGAGAAGCGTTATATCGCAGGTGTTGCCAATGGTATTTTCTATATTTTAGGTGGCTTATTTGCTGGCAGTATTGTCATGCTCTTTAGCCTTCTTCCCAAAGAACTCATCGCAGCTTTAGCAGGATTAGCTCTGCTTGGGGCGATTGGGACAAATGTCATGATTGCGATGAAAGATGATCATCAGCGCGATGCAGCATTAATCACATTTCTTGCAACGGTTTCAGGAATGCACTTTCTTGGACTTGGCTCAGTTTTTTGGGGCATCTGTATCGGTGTTATTGCCCAGATTCTTTTAAATCCTCACACCCACCCAAATACTGTGATGACCCAGTCATCTTCTGAAAAACAGATCAGCAAGACTTGATTGTAGGATGAATTTATTATGATCGACAAATCACAAGCTTCACTGGTTGAAGCACTCTCCCAAATCCAAGATGGCTCAACCATCATGATTGGTGGTTTTGGAACCGCAGGACAACCTGCTGAACTCATCGATGCTCTGATTGAACTCGGGGTTAAAGACCTTGTCATCGTCAATAACAATGCAGGCAATGGCGATTACGGTCTTGCCAAACTCCTAAAAACAGGCGCAGTCCGTAAAATCATCTGTTCCTTCCCACGTCAGTCTGATTCATGGGTGTTCGATGAACTCTACCATGCAGGCAAGATCGAATTAGAACTTGTCCCACAAGGCAATCTCGCTTGCCGTATCCAAGCTGCTGGGATGGGTTTAGGGGCGGTATTTACACCCACTGGCTTCGGAACATTATTGGCAGAAGGCAAAGAAACTCGTCATATCGATGGCAAAGATTACGTTCTTGAATATCCCATCAAAGCTGACTTTGCCTTAATCAAAGCTCACAAAGGTGATCGTTGGGGCAATTTAGTTTTTAATAAATCGGCACGTAACTTTGGACCGATCATGGCCATGGCTGCAGATGTCACCATCGCTCAAGTTTCTGAAGTAGTAGAACTCGGTCAGCTTGATCCTGAACACATTATTACCCCAGGGATTTTTGTTCAGCATGTGGTTGCTGTTAAAGCAACATCACCTGTTGCGCAATAAGGAGAATAACAATGAGCTATCAAAAACTCAGCCGTGATCAAATTGCAGAACGTGTTGCACAAGATATTCCTGATGGTGCCTATGTCAATTTAGGTATTGGCTTACCCACTAAGATTTCAAATTACTTACCTGCTGATAAAGATGTCTTTCTACATTCTGAAAATGGTTTATTGGCATTTGGTCCAGCACCAGCTAAAGACGAAGAAGATCCTGAGCTGATTAATGCAGGCAAAGAATATGTGACCATGCTCACAGGGGGGTGCTTTTTCCATCACGGGGATTCCTTTGCCATGATGCGTGGTGGTCATCTGGATATTGCGGTACTCGGTGCGTTCCAAGTTGCAGCCAACGGTGATCTTGCCAATTGGCATACAGGTGCAGCCGATGCGATTCCTGCTGTGGGTGGTGCAATGGATTTGGCTGTAGGTGCAAAGAAAGTGTTTATCACGACCGATCATGTCACCAAACAAGGTGAACCTAAGATTGTGGAAGAGCTGTCTTATCCTGCAACGGGTCTGAAATGTGTTGATCGTATCTATACCGATCTGTGTGTGATTGATGTGACCACAGAAGGTTTAAAAGTGATTGAGAAAGTGGATGGTCTGAGTTTTGAAGAACTACAGGCTTTGACGGGTGCTCAGTTGATTGATGCAACACAGGCTAAAGGATAAGCGACATGACCACGATTTTAAAAAATGCATACATCATTGATGCCATTCGTACCCCCTTTGGACGTTATGCAGGTGGTTTAGCCCCTGTACGTGCTGATGACCTTGGGGCAGTTCCGATTCAAGCCTTAATGCAACGCAATCCAACGGTCGATTGGCAACAGGTGGATGATGTGATCTATGGCTGTGCCAATCAAGCGGGTGAAGACAACCGTAATGTGGGGCGTATGTCCGCATTATTGGCTGGCTTGCCTTATCAAGTCCCTGCAACCACAGTGAACCGTTTATGTGGTTCATCCTTAGATGCGATTGCCATGGCTGCACGTGCGATTAAAGCAGGTGAAGCAAATCTCATTATTGCAGGTGGTGTCGAGAGCATGAGCCGTGCACCCTATGTGATGGGTAAATCGGACAGTGCTTTTGGTCGTAGTCAAAAGATTGAAGACACCACAATGGGTTGGCGTTTTATCAATCCAAAACGGCTTTGTTGCACAAACCTATCTGTAAAGGCTTTTTCAGCGATATAATTTTCAAATGAAGAAGCCTACACACAAAATCTACCGCACAACCAATTGGCCCGCATATAACCGAG
>NZ_JBPKBJ010000094.1:0-12084 GCF_051390655.1 Acinetobacter sp. P1(2025) | reverse complement strand
AATTTATTTGAAAGGAAACTTTTAAGGTCACTCTTTGTGCCTGATAAAAAATGGCGAAAACAAGAAGAACCTCAATTGAGGTTCTTCTTGTGATATTTGTGGGACAGCAGTGGCCATAAGCCTCTTTCTTTTTAGAACGTCGACAATCCAGACCATTCCATAAAACGATATATCCAATATTTTAATTTTGATTCATCTGCATACTTTGCATAATCAACCGTCATTTGACGGCCATTTAGGTTATTCCACGATGAATTAAAATATGTCTCTGCATCACGAAAAACCTGTGCTTGTGTATTCCCAACAACTTTCATGTTGGTTTCAAGATTATAATTTTTTAAATTGCGTGCAGTTAGATTTGCAGAACCAAGAATCAACTCTGCATGCTGATGATCATATTTAAGCAGCATTTTACTATGACATTGCTCTCCATGAGTATCACACCATCGAATCGGAATACCAACAGCATTCAATTCAGAAGCAACTTGTCGATTGGGTATACCATTTTTTTGTCGACCAAATGCATCTTTATTCGGATCTAAGATCATCCGCACATCAACACCACGCTTTTTAGCTTGTTTAAGTGCCTCAATAATTTGTCGTTCTGATAAATAAAACATAGCAATATCTAAATGATCTTGAGCTTTAGCCTCATTTATCATCTTGATTACAGCATCATAAATTGCTTTTTCAGTCAGTACCTGCACTTGTGGCAAGCTCTTATCCTCAGCAAATGCGCCCATGATCACAACAGGACTTGAGCCCTTAGACATAGATGCAACTGCTTGCTCTGTCTGTAACATATCAACCGCAGTTGGACCATCTACAACTAAAGCAACATTACTGTGATGTGAACTGCCATCATGTGGATTTGCAGAAGTCACTAAGCTTTTCCAACCTTGTTCCGTATCCACAACCAAAGTTTTTCGATGATTTGCTTTGAAGTTAAATAGTTCTAAATAACTACGTAAAGTGATTTTATCGTCGCCAAATGGATTTTTTAACCATCCACCTTCTGAACTATTGCCTAGATTCTGACAACAGATATACCAAAAACCAGACCAAAGTGGATTAGATGCACGTAAAGGTTTCAAATCTGTTTCGATTACATCAATACCTGCTTGGCGCAATAAACGATAATGTTCAGGTGCAATCCCACCATATACAGAGTTGATTGGATCAGTGATCATTACAATTTGAATGTTCGGGTTCTGTTGTCGCTTTAGAATCAGTGCATCTGTTAATTTTTGCATCAAAGGGATTTGCTGAATCTTGGATTGACCTACTTCTTGATTAAACAAAAACATATCCAGCACAATTGTGGTTTGTGCATCATCAATTAATTTAAAAATTTCAGTAAAAATTTTCTGATCGAGATGTTGCGTTCCTTGCGCATCTACATAAGTTTGGTCTGCTAGAAATTTCACATTGGCATGACGTAATTGACCAGTGAAATTCAATCCTTTAGGAAGAGGTTTCACCGTATGATAAATTGCAGAAGCAATATATCCTATCGCTAAAATACATAATATCACTGCCATGTAACGTCGACCTGACCAGTTTAACTTTTGATGAATTTTTTGGAAGATGCGCATATAAACAGAAAAAGCCCTAGCCTAATGAACCAAGGCTAGAGCTTATAGATTGATATTTCAATAAGATTTCAGTGAAAATTAAAAGTTAAAATTTACACCAACTGTAAAATTACGACCAACTTGCGGGATCGTTGAAAGGAACGATGCGTGTTGATAAATTTGGTCATCTAAAAGGTTATTTGCATTTAGAAAAACGCGATAATCACCTAAATTACTATATTGACCCGAGTAAGCGACACCAAGATTCAACATATTATAACCTTGCGTTTCGGTTTCATATGCCGTGATTTTGTCTTGGTTAAAGACATGATAATACTCAGCAGATCCAGTGAAACCATCACCAAAATCAGCATTTACTTTAGTCCCTAAACGCCCCGCTGGAACACGTGGCGCATTTTCATTGTCAATTTTTCCACGCACGTAATCACCAAACACACCAATTTTGTATGTCGGAGAAATTTGGTAAGCAGCTTCTGCCTCAGCTCCATAAAAACGTGCTTTGTCTTGAGTATATTTTACTAAGCGGAAGTCTTCGTAACGATCTAAAGTTTGTGCGTAAATGTAGTCATCAAACCAGTTATGATAAACATGGATATGATAATCAAAACGATTGTTATCATAATGGAAGCCTAATTCCACATTGTTCGACTGCTCTTTTTTGAGCTGATCATTTCCTAACTCATAAGTATTGGTCGCAAAATGTTTACCATCAGCATATAACTCTTGAGCTAGTGGTAGGCGTTGTTGATGCGATGCAACTAAAGAAAGTTTATAGTCTGGTGCAAATTCCCAGTTAGCGGCACCTGATGCAGAAAATGCTGAACCATCAAAATCTTTCTTACTTGAATCTTCGATATCGATTTTTTGTTGATCCACACGAGCTGCCAACTCAACATGTACGTCATTGAATTGAGCATGTTCTAGGGCAAAAAGACTCCATTTTTTTGTCGTATTTGGCGCTAAAAATGCTTCTTCACCCGTTAAATTTAATTTCTGTTGTCCATACTGAGTACCTATCACGCCTTCCCATGCACCGATTGGGTTATGTACCAACTCAACACGTCCATCATATGCTTTATTCTTGAAGCGAGTAGCAATCGTATCTTCTTCAATTTCATCGTGCTGATAGTCAGTATAGCTTGCTTGCGCTCTAAATTTCTTAAAACCTTTGAACGGATTGTCTAATTCAGAACGAATGTCATAACGTTCAGATTTTAAATCAATCCACGGTCCGGCTTCATGTACGTGTTCACCTTCATGTTCATCATGATGATCACCACCATGCTCATCTTCGTGTCCATGATCACCACAATGTAAATGTGGAGCCCCAACTAAATGAGCCTCACAACTTTCATATTCATGACTATGGCCAGGTAGACCATATTTATCTTGACGATTACTGTAAGAAATCCCTGTAAAACCACGATCGTAGATCCATGACAAACCAACATTTACAGTTTGACCTTCAGCAAAAGTATTATCAACTCGACGCTCTTTTTCACCTTCATGAAAATAATCTGGTGCAATGTAATTATTCGCATCACGTTTTAAACCTTCAACGCGTAATGCTACTTGATCGCCTAAACCAACTGTAACACCAGCACTTGCCAGCTTTTCATCACTTCCCGTGTTGTAGCGTAATCCAACATTTCCTTCATAACCTTTTTCAGGCATTTGCGTAGGTAACTTACTGTCAATCACATTGACTAAACCACCTACTGTACCTGCACCAAATAATAATGTAGATGGACCACGAATCACTTCGACCTGTTTTGCTAATGCAGGATCTACAGTTACCGCATGATCAGGTGATAAGGTCGATACATCAATGTTTTCAGATGAGTTTTGTAAGATTTTGACTCGAGCACCATCTTGACCGCGGATGACAGGACGACTTGAACCAGCGCCGAACTGATTTGAATAAATCCCGGTTTGTTGCCCAAGTACATCCCCAATGGTTACGGCACCTTGTGATAATTTAGCTTGATCAATCACACTATCGGCTACCGCAAAATCCTGTGAGGTTTGTTCCAATGGATGCGCTTTGATTCTAATCGTTTCTAAGCTTTCAACTTTTTCATTTTCAGCAGCAAAAGCTGTTACAGAAACAGCTGCTAATATAGACAGCGTTAATATATTTTTATAAAACAACATGAACATTATCTCGAACCAATTTATTTTTTGTTATATTATAACATTTCATCCAATTTGCAATAAGAAACATCATAACAAGAAACATTTGCTACACTGCTGCTCCATGATTTCATAAAAACTTGTTTTCTAACGATATGCCTTATACACTTTCCCACGCTGTACTTGCACCACCATTATCAAAAATGACTAAAGGACATCTTCCTATTGCTGCTTTGGCGATTGGATGCATGACACCTGATTTATATCGTTTATTTACTCAAGCCAATCTACCTATCGCACACCAATGGTCAGGAGTTATTTTTCCCAACCTTCCGATAGGTTTATTTTTCTGCTTACTTTGGTATCTGATCTATCGCCCTGTAATGTATCGAGTACTTGGAATCATTCATCCTCTAAATATTAAATCGTTTGATCAAATCATCACTTTCGTATTAATGACTTGTTTTGCAATTATCATCGGTACCGCAACCCACTTAGTATGGGATGGTTTAACGCATCTCGATTTTCGAACTTTCGCTTTTAAAGATTTACTGGCTCAGAATATTTCAATATTTGGTTTAAATTATCCCTTACATTTCATATTGCAAATTACTTCATCTGTTGTGGCTTTACCTTTTATCTTTTGCATGTGTAAAAGCTATTACCATACCCATAAGCAACTGAAAGCTGTTCCTGTAAAAATTAAACTATTCATGATCATAAGCTTAATAATTTCAACAATTTCTGGGATGTTATCTGTCTGGGACTATAGTCACCACATCCATTCTGATCTTTGGAACACCGAACGATATTTTTTTATCGGCAAATCAATTAATGAGTTTACTCAGACAGGGTTAATACTATTTACTGCCTCATGTTTAGTCCTATTATTTTTAGATCGAAATAAGAACTAAAGCTCATTTTAATTAAAAGCGGATGTTTAAGATTCTGTTAAAGCATTAAGACTTGAGACTATACGTTCAACAAGGCATAATCTCCCCTTCATTGGTGCTGCGCTGTTTACGCATTCACCTTCTAGCCAATATAGTTTGGATAAATAATTCAATATGATGCGCACTCATTACTGTGGCTCTTTAACTGAAGCCCAAATCGATCAAACAGTTACTCTATGCGGTTGGGTTCATCGTCGCCGTGACCATGGCGGTGTGATTTTCCTTGATATGCGTGACCGTGATGGTTTAGTTCAAGTCGTTATTGACCCTGATACACCAGAAGCATTCGCTACTGCGGATAAAGCACGTTCTGAATTTGTTTTAAAAATTACAGGTCGTGTACGTCGTCGCTATGAAGGTACTGAAAATGCCAACATGGTGAGTGGTCAAATTGAAGTTTTGGCAAAAGAAATCGAAGTTCTTGCTGCTTCTGAAACTCCGCCATTCCCATTAAATGACGAAAATACCAATATTTCTGAAGAAATTCGTTTGAAATATCGTTTCTTGGACATCCGTCGTCCAGAAATGTTAGATCGTTTACGCTTCCGTTCTAAAGTTACTAACTTAATTCGTAACTATTTCGAAGATCACGGTTTTCTAGACGTTGAAACACCTATCTTGACTCGTGCAACTCCTGAGGGCGCACGTGACTATTTAGTACCAAGCCGTGTTTCAAATGGTAGTTTCTACGCGCTTCCACAATCACCACAATTGTTTAAACAATTGTTGATGGTCGGTGGTATTGATCGTTATTACCAAATCGCGAAATGTTTCCGTGATGAAGATCTACGTGCAGATCGTCAGCCTGAATTTACCCAAATCGACGTTGAAACATCGTTCATGAGTGACGATGACATCATGGATTTAATGGAAGGCTTAACAGTTAAAATGTTCAACGAATTATTGAATGTAAAATTCGATAAATTCGAACGTATGACTTATGCCGACGCAATGCGTGATTATGCTTCTGATAAACCAGATATGCGTATTCCATTGAAATTGGTTGACGTTGCAGACTTGATGCAAGACGTTGAGTTTAAAGTATTCGCTGGCCCTGCAAAGGATCCTAAAGGTCGTATTGTTGCGTTACGTGTTCCTGGTGCAGGTTCATTACCACGTAGTGCGATTGACGAATACACTAAATTCGTAGGCATCTACGGTGCTAAAGGCTTGGCTTATATTAAAGTCAATGAACTTGAGAAAGGCATCGAAGGTCTTCAATCACCAATCGTTAAATTCATCGAACCAATCGTACTTGACCTACTCAAACGCGTTGGTGCTGAAAACGGTGACATCGTATTCTTTGGTGCAGACAAGGCGAAGATCGTAAATGACGCGATGGGCGCTCTTCGTGTGAAAATCGGTCATGACTTGAATCTTGCAACGTGCGAGTGGGCACCACTTTGGGTTGTTGACTTCCCAATGTTCGAAGAAACTGATGATGGTAAATGGACATCTGTTCATCACCCATTCACGCTACCAAAATCAAGTGTTGAAGAAGTGAAGAGCAATCCAGGCGCGGCACTGTCAGTTGCATACGATATGGTATTGAACGGTACTGAAATCGGTGGTGGTTCACTTCGTATCTATACACTAGAAATGCAAAAAGCAATTTTTGAAGCTTTAGGTATCGGCGAAGAAGAAGCGGAAGAAAAATTCAGCTTCTTATTGAACGCATTACGTTATGGTGCACCTCCACACGGTGGTTTGGCTTTTGGTCTTGACCGTTTGATCATGTTGATGACTGGTGCATCTTCAATTCGTGATGTGATCGCATTCCCGAAAACGAAGACTGCTGAATGTCCATTGACTCAAGCTCCAGCTCCTGTTGAAGCAAATCAATTGCGTGACTTAGGCATTCGTTTACGTGAAAAGCCGAAAGCTGAAGAAAAATAATCTGTAGTTTTATGGATTAAATAAAAACCCTGTCTTGTACAGGGTTTTTTATGGCTATCAGATCCCCTCCTTTTGGAGAGCGTTGGTACGATAATTTATACTTTGAGAATATCTATGCTAGTGGCATAATGAACTGCTTTTTATTGAGAGGTCATTGTTATGGCAATGCGTCCTGATGTACGTCGACATGCAATTGTGATTATTGTGTTTTCTTTGGCACAATGGTTTTTTATGCGCTATATCTTAGCAAATGAACTTTTCAATATGACGACCAATGAACGCATTTTATATTTTTGCGTTAGTAGCTTAGCAGGTGCACTTCTCATCTTTGTCGCCCTCATTTATATGGTCCTCAAAGGCAACGCGAATAAACAAGATTAATCGCAATGTCGTTTTATACCACTTTACTCCGTATTCTACCTTTAGCTTTTTTGCGCAGTATTGCAAAAGTGGCGGCATACTTTATCAATCAAAACCCCAATAAAAGTATGCTGTGGAAAACCAGAGTCAATTTAGGGCTAGCTTACCCACAACTGAGTCTAGAACAAAAAGAGCAGCTTGCGAGAGAAAGCGTTACCAAGCAATGTTTAAGTTATATCGAATCTGGGAAATGCTGGGCAATGCCTCCAGAATGGAGCATTCAGCAAATTCGTACTGTACATAATTTAGAAGTATTAACAAATGCTTTAAGTGATCCGCGTGGTGCTTTAATTATTACCCCTCACCTCGGTACATGGGAAATGATGAATGCGTGGGTACACCAATATGGTATTCCTACCATTATGTATAAACCCATGAAAGACTCAGGATTTAATGCTTTTGCTTTACATGCTCGCCAACGGTTAAACGCGACACTAGTTCCAACTGATGCCAACGGTGTTAAAGCATTATTCAAAAACCTCAAACAAGGTGGTTTCAGTGTAATTCTGCCAGATCATGTCCCTCAACCCTCTGGTGGTGTCGTGGTTCCTTTTTTCGGAATTCCCTGCCTCACCAGCACACTCGCCAGTAAAATGGCACAGAAAACCCAATGTCGTCTAGTCGGATTAAGTTGCTTCCGTCGTGAAGATGGAGAAGGCTTTGATGTGTACTGTGATGATTTGAATGATCCGCAGTTATATGATCGAGATATTGAGGTTGCTACAACTGCACTCAACCAAGCGGTTGAACAGATGATTAACCGTTTTCCTGCTGAGTATATGTGGGGCTATAAACGGTTTAGGGGTAGCAAAACCAACCACTACGCCTAAACCACGCACAGACGCGCTCTAATCACTTGTTTAAGGTACGTAGCACTGTGGTCCGCATATTTTCCTGAAAGTCTTCAACACTATGTCTATCTTTAATATATTGAATCGCTTGTTGGCCTAATTTCTGACACTTTTCATCATCAAGCATTAGGCTTCTAATTGCATTGACAAAAAGGTCAACTTTATCAAAACCATCTCCAAGAACATCCCCAACATGAATACCAAACTTCTCAGTCAACGCTTCTGGATTACGATTACTTACAAGCAATGTACCGAAAGACAAGGCCTCTAGAAATGAGATCGGAAGTGCCTCATGAATGGAAGTATTCACCAATATTTTAGCATCTTTCAAATATTGCTCTTTTTCTGCCCCATCAACATGACCAGCAAAATGCAAATTCTCAATTGCATAATAATCCTTCATGATTTCAGAGTTTTTTTCATCTTCTCTAAAAGTTTGACCTAATACAAAAAACTCATACTCGGGCATTTTTTTAGCAATTTCACAAAACAACCAACCTCGTTTTACCGACTCAATTCGACCTAAAAAAATAATCATATTTTTTTTCTGGTGCGTATCAAAATGAAAATTTTCATCGATATCAATTGGATTTGGAAGATATTGGATATCCACAGTATCTTCTAAATGATACAAATCTTTGGCTTTTTGATTTAAAAAATATCCTTGTGATATGAACTTAATTCGGTCTTGTTTATACCAGTTATTAACTAAATCATATATTTTCTGATTATAATATGACGTCTCAGGAAATAACTGAACTGTATTAATTTCATCCCATTCGTAACTTGGTCTAGGATCCTGAATCCATAAAATCAGTTTTTTATTTTTATCGGGTTCATGTTCTAAAACATAACCATAAGTTAATTCAATACTCAAATAGATATCGTAATTCTGTTTTTTTAACCATTGTTTTGCAAACCATTTTCCTCTCGGTAGACGATATACGTCGACATCATCTACCTCATAAGATTCAGCAAAAAAACGATGCTTTCCTCTCCCTAATAAAACATCGACTTGAAAATCCTCATTCGGAAGATATTTTGCAATATGCCGTCTAGCTAAAAAACCATATCCGCCATAAGCAGTACCAACTGCACCAAAAAACTCATCAATAATTAGGCCAATTTTGATTTTTTTCTTTTCGACACTCATGTTAAATTTTTACTCTGCATTTAAATTTCATTTCTAAACATTTTGGCCAAAATACTATTGTGTTCAATATTATCCAAATCTAAATTTCTCAGCATCTCATTATACAAATGTATACCAAGCGTTCTCGTACTCGTAATATCTTCAATACTTAAGCCTGAATCAGTCAATTGACCAATACATTGATAATGTACGGGATAGAACACATCTATAGGCTGGATAAATTCAACTAAGTTTTGTGTCTTTACAAAATGAGTAATCGCATCAGGGCCTATAACGCCCCATGGCATATCTGCGATATGCTGACCTATACCTAACATTTTTTTGAGTTTTAAGCGTTTTTGACGAGATTTTTTATACCATGGAGGTACAAAAAATGGGTTATAAGCAGCATCCAATAAAGCGGCTAACAAGTTACTATCCTGAGGCATTGCTAATACTGCACCATTGATCTTATGATCACTTTCAAAGCCCAATAAATATTGAGACTCAGGAATCTCAATAGGCTTTAAACAATAAACATCACAATCAACATATATTCCAGAAACTTTTTTTAATAACTCATATCTAAACACATCAGAAAAAAGTGCATAACTTCCTGTTTGATTATGTTTAAAAATTTTGTCTGCTGGAATAATTAGATTTGCATCAACACACTCTACACCTTCTGGTACATCAGTAATTGTGTCATAAGCATGTAACAAAACCTTATGCCCACGCATCACAAATGATCTCAGGCAACAACTAGAAATCTGGCCTAAGGTTTTGCCAATCCACAGCGCATGAATCGTTGGAAGTTCCATTGGTACCTCATCAGTCAAATGCATAAAACATTTAAGACTATTTAAATTTTATTTTAACTTTGAATGGAAGTCGATAAAGTTGCAAGAATGCTCGTATAAGCTCTCTCTTCACCTTCTGCAGCAGATTTTTTTCTTTGACTTTCTCTGTATTTCGCCACGATAAACTCGATTTGAACTTTTTAGTTTCTGGATATAACAAGTATTCCTGAATACAGAGAGCGGGGTTCATTTGATAAACAGAATATTCTCCATCCTGTAAATATTTTTTAAACATTATTTGGTCAATATGATCAACTGACGCTAATGCTTTTACATAGTTAAATAAACTTTTAGCTGCTTTATTGGAAAGAATATATCCGGCCGTACCAAAATTAGCATTTAATAATTTTGAGATTACCCGACCATGCTCTACTGTCACTTTATTATTAATTGATAGATAATTAAATTTAGAATTTTTTTCGAGTTTTAAAATTTCCCATCTACCCTTAATCCATTGACTATTCACTAGAAAGTCATTGGCACGCTCACCCAAATAGATATCATCTTCAAACACTGCAATATAGTCCATCTGTTCATCAATTGCTTTCTTCCAAAGCAATACATGACTAAATAGACATCCTAACTCGCCTTTACTTAGACCACTGTCAAGAATAGAAATTGAATACTTTTGAGCAAGCTCATCAATCTCTTGCGGTTCAATCGCATCAAAAAATTGAAAAGGGATATCCTTACAAGCAAATTGTTCCTGTATATGTAATCTACGATCAACTGCAGATTTTAGACTAATAACAAAACTTCTCACTTATAAGTTACTCGACACGCAAAAAAGATAATTTTTAACTGTGCTGCAATTCGAGCTATTTCAACCAATGCTTTTTGCAAACCACCAACTTTATTGGCTCTCATTCTTTTCTTTCGTTCAGACGTTAACTGACTTCTAAGCTGTACGCTACTTGAACGGTAATGAAGAATCGTATCTTGAATACACAATGCAGGTTGCATTTGATACATTTCAAACCCATGATTTTTAACAACATATTCAAACATGAAATTATCTAAGGGAATAATGTAATCAATTTTTTTAATTTCATTTAGTAAAAATTTTGCCCCTTGTAAAGACAAAATATAACCCGCTGTACCCAAGTTTTTGCCAGGTAATTTATAAATTGCTCTGCCAACATCAGGAAAGTCTTTACATTTAGAGCCTAAGATCACTTTGGGTGTAAAAGCCTCTAATTTGACCAAATGCCAATCGTTTTCAATCCAATCAGAATGATTCAAAAAAAGATCTGCTTTTTCCCCTAGATGAATGTCATCTTCAAAAATTGCCATATGAGGAATATTTTCATCTACGATTTTTTGCCATAGATGAACATGACTCATAAAACATGCGAGCTCGCCTTTTGCAATATAACTCTCATGTATACTTAATTTCATCACCTGAGCATCACGAGCTGCAATATCAGGGGTCACTGCATCAAAAAAATTAAACGCTATTCCCTGCCCCTCAAATTGAGATGAAATATGACTACGGCGCTCTGTAGCGCTTGAAAGGCTTATAACAAACTTTTTCATACTGATGGAAAATTCATAAAAATTAGGCGACATGCCTACAGGCCATAAGGATACTGTTTTTTCATAATGATGTACATTATTTCGATTACCTAAGCTTACGATCTTTATAAGCCAATGAAATGAGTGATCTACGCTTCAAATAGAACATTAATTGAGGACATATTCATTCAATATGACTTGCAACAAGCGTGCCTTTGCATCAGTTTGTTATGGTAAGTTAGATGTGTTTTTCTAAAGACCAATATTAATTTAAATCAAATACTTCTGCTTTTACAGCAATTGATTAATTTGCATTTTTTAAATATATCCCTTTTACAATTCATACACAGCAAAACATAATCTTGCAACTAAAAACACAGGCTCAAACTTTTATCAAAACCCCATCAAGTTAGATTAAAAACCATTGATAAACATCGCCTTTATTCAAATAAAATATCTATCCAGCTCAAATCATTAATTATTTTTAATATTTTAAAGTTTTTTCCTCTTTAAAAATAGAATGACAACAAAATGGCCGTTATAAATCAAAATCTATAAACTATAGGGACAACATCTAAATAGCACTTTAACTCCCATATAAAATATATTTATTATCATAGGACTTACGCACTATCATTTATAGATTCTCTGTGGTAGCAGATGATTTTTATCGAGAATAAAGTCATCAATGAAGTCTTTGATGATTGGTCTAAATAAGTTCTTTTGCCA
>NZ_JBPKBJ010000093.1:0-12242 GCF_051390655.1 Acinetobacter sp. P1(2025) | reverse complement strand
TTGGCAGAAGAAATTATTTAGACCAATGATCAAAAACTTCATTGATGACTTTATTCTCGATAAAAATCATCTGCTACCACAGAGAGTCTATAAATAATAGTGCGTAAGTCCTAGATCATTATAAAAAAGAGCTTAAAACTAAACTGGTTTTAAGCTCTTTTTTGTTCCACGTGGAACCTTTACTATTGGTCAACTAAATCATTCACCTGAATTAAGGCATGACCAAATAAATATCCTGCGGTGACTAAAACACTGATCCATAACAATGCGCCTAAAACGTTATAGACTACGAAACGCATATAATTCATGTTGCCAGAGCCTGCTGCTAAAGGGGCAAAAGAGCGCGCAAAAGGAATAAAACGTGCGAGAAGAATCGTTTTACCACCATGAGTTAGGAAGAATGTATTAGTCTTTCTTAAATATTCTTGTTTGATAAAGCGTGAATCCATTTTAAAAATACGATCACCAAAATGACGACCAATATGATAATTCACCATATAGCCCAATGTTGCGGCCACGAACAATAAACTAATCATATAGCCAAGATGCATCATTTCAATGACTGAGCAGAGTGCACCAACAGTGAGTAATAAACTATCACCAGGGAGGAAGAACATAAAAACAAAAGCGGTTTCTGCAAATATAATTAAAAAAAGAATAGCGTAGATCCAAGCGCCATATTCTTGGATCAAGATTGGAAGAAAATGTTCAAAATTAAAAATAAAATCTAAAGAATTCATTCAGTTTGTATGAGTCCAAATCGGGTACTTACCAAATTGAAGTACAAAAAATATTAAGAAAGTAGACGTTTTAAACGTCGATCGAAAGTCACAACTTTAGAATGATGGGAGCTGAGTATATCGAGCCTAAACACAAAGCTCAATTTTTGAGGAAATTTCCATTTTTTTAATTTAACTGATTAGATAGAAAAAGACATGATATTTAAATGTGGATTATCAATGTAATTGAGTTTGAGTTTCTATTTTTCTTGTATTGATTAAATTGAAAAAACCTAACCACACATTTTGTGTGGTTAGGGGATGTTACTTAGTTTTCAAATGAGCCTTCAAGTTCTTCTAAACTCATCATGAATTCTAATAATTGCTCTTCAAAATTTTCCAATTTGGCTTTGAGTTCATTTTGTTCATTCATGAGCTTCATAAGATCGTTTTTGCGATTTGCTTCATAAAGTGTCGTGTCACCTAGAAGTTCTTCGATCTCAATGAGTCGTGGTTGAATTTTACCAATCTGTGATTCGACTTTTTCCATGTCTTTTCGGATAGGTCGAGTCAGTTCACGACGGCGAGCAGCTTCTTTACGTTGAGCTTCTTTATCAACTTTAGGAGCAGCAGCTTGAGATGAATTGCTCTCTTGTTGTGAAGCACTCTGTGCATTTATTTGTTGTTGGCGCGCTTCACGTAACCATTTGGCATAGTCTTGAAGATCACCTTCAAACTCTGTGCATTTTCCTGCATGAACAAGTAACAAATCATCGCACACACTTGCAATCAATTGACGTTCATGCGAAACCAAGACCACCGCACCCTCAAAATCTTGCAATGCCATGGTCAAAGCGTGGCGCATATCTAAATCTAAATGGTTAGTCGGTTCATCTAGAATCAGTACATTAGGACGTTGCCAAACAATTAAAGCTAAAGCCAGACGAGCACGTTCTCCACCAGAGAAGCTCTCACATGGTGTGTCCATGCGTTCACCACTGAAGCCAAAGCCACCCAAGAAAGAGCGTAAAGACGCTTCACTGATTTGTTTATCTGCGATACGTGCCAGTTGAAGCATTGGGCTTGCATGCGCGTCTAAAGCATCCATTTGATGCTGAGCAAAATAACCGATATTAAGAAGTTCAGAAGCTTTACGCTCACCAGCTAATAGTGGCAAGTCACCAACCAAGGTTTTGATTAGAGTGGATTTACCTGCGCCATTCATTCCGAGTAAGCCTATTCGAGAGCTTGGCGTAATCTGCAAACGAATTTTTTCAGCGATGACTTTGTCGCCGTAACCGATCGTTGCACCATCAAGACTGAGTAATGGTGAACTCATTTTGGTAGGTTCACGGAAGCTAAAGGTGAAAGGTGTATCCACATGTGCAGGTGCTAATTGCTGCATACGTTCTAATTGTTTAATCCGACTTTGGGCTTGGCGGGCTTTGGTGGCTTTTGCTTTGAAACGATCAATAAATTTCTGTAAATGAGCACGTGTTTCTTGTTGCTTCTCAAAAGCTTGTTGTTGTTGTGCTAAACGTTCGCTTCGTGTGGTCTCAAATGTTGAGTAATTTCCTGTATACAAGGTTAATTCTTGGTTTTCGATATGCAGAATATGATCAGTGACTGCATCCAAGAAATCACGATCGTGTGAGATTAAAACCAGAGTACCCTCATAAGCTTTAAGCCAGTCCTCAAGCCATAAAATTGCATCTAAATCTAAATGGTTGGTTGGTTCATCTAATAATAATAAATCTGAACGACTCATCAGTGTTCTAGCAAGATTAAGTCGCATGCGCCATCCACCTGAAAAGCTGGCTACATTTAATCGAATTTGATGATCTAAAAAGCCTAGTCCAGCCATCAGTTGTGCTGCTTTAGCAGGGGCAGCATAGCCATGAATTTCATCAAAACGACCATGAAGCTGTGCCAAATCCTCATTACTTAATTGATCAGGATACGCGAGCTTTTCTTGAATCGTCCAATACTCTTCGTCACCTGAAAGTACGAAGTCGATGGCAGGAATATCTAAGGCTTTAATTTCTTGTGCCATATGAGCCACTGTCCAAACAGATGGACGACTTAGATTTCCCTCATCAGCGACCAAATCACCTAAAAGTGCTGCAAATAACGTAGATTTTCCTGCGCCATTTACGCCCGTGAGACCAATTTTCCAGCCTGGATGAAGTTGCATAGATGCTTTTTGGAAGAGAACGCGCCCACCACGGCGTAAAGAAACTTGGTCAAATTGGATCATGAGTATGCAAAATAGCGAATAGATAGCCGCATTTTAAGGTGATCCGAAGCGATTGCAAATTTTTATATGAATTTATGCAAAGCTGAAATCAAATGCATTTAGATGATAAAAATAGAGTAAAAACTCTACTTCTGTGTTTAAAATCAGAATATTATTTAGTTTAGATGAAAAAATAAGTAACAAGACCAAAACTATACGACAGGAATTCAGGATGAATAAGGGAATTTTGGCATTGGGGGCAATGTTAATTTTGGGGGTAAATACATCATCAAATGCGGCAAAAGTTTGTGTATTTGATCTATTAGGTAAGTCAGGAGAGGCTTACAAAATGATTGAATAGTGGGCGTTAGCTGCAAAAGTTTGGCGTGGTGATATTGATCTGATCAGTTACCAAAATGAAGCTCAGGCTGAAAAGGATTTTCAACAAGGGAAATGTGATGGCGTGTATATGACTTCTATGCGCGCGCGAACTTACAATAAATTTGCTGGGTCTGTTGATGCGATTGGTGCAGTTCCAACCTACGCAATAGCCCAAAAAGCAATCAGCTTTGCCTTAGATAAACGTAATCAGCGTCGTTTGGTAAGTAGGGTTGGAAATCAGAGCTAAGAAGTTGCAGGTATATCAGAAATTGCTCTGGCATATATATTCGTCCGAGATAAAAAGATCAACACCATTGAGAAAATCAAAGGGAAAAAATTTGCGGTGCTTGGATATGACGAAGCACAAAAAATTGTCGTTCGAAGTCTAGGTGTGCAAGCAGTATTGTCAGATATTTCGGATATCGCAAAGAAATTTAATAGTGGTCAAGCTGACATCATGGCAGCACCAGCCTACGCATATAAGCCTCTAGAGCTATATAAGGGGCTTGGAGAGGATGGAGCAATCATTACCTTTCCAGCTGTAAATATGACAATAGATCTGATTATTCGTCCTGAAAAATTTTCGAGTAATTTTGGACAAAACTCACGAGATTGGTTTCTTGGACGCTTAAAAAGTAATTTCACCTTGATACAACGCATGGAAGCGGATTTACCTGCAAAATACAAAATTAATTTAAGTCAGGAAGATAAAACCCGTTATCAACAAATTCTACGTGAAGCACGAATCAGTTTAACCAAGCGTGATATTTATGATTCAACCATGATGAGTGTTTTAAAACGTGCACGTTGCACGGTTGAACGCACAAACTTTGAATGCAGTCTTGGTGGTGAATAATTTTTTGTTTTTTTAAAGTGTGTTTTTATTTTTTTATAGGGGGAAAAATGAAAAAGGGGCTATTTGCTTTATCAATCTTAACATTGATGGGGTTTGCAACGACTGTTCAAGCAAAACAAAAAGTATGTGTATTTGATTTATTAGGAAAAGCAGGTGAAACATTTGGAGTGACGCAAGAATGGGCTGTCACGGCTAAAAATTGGCAAGCTGAAATTCAATTGATCCCATATCAGGATGAGGCGAAGGCACAAAAAGACTTCGAGTCAGGAATCTGTGATGGTGTGTATATGACCTCTATGCGGGCCCGCAAATACAATCGTTTTGCAGGTTCGATTGATGCGATTGGTGGTGTGACCAGTAATGATGTAGCACAAAAGGCGATTAGTTTTGCTTTAGATAGACGCAATAAGCACCGATTACTGGCAAAAGTTGATGATCAAAACTACGAAGTTGCTGGCATTTTACAATTTGGTTTGGCTTATGTTTTTGTACAAGATAAAAATTTAAATACGATCGAAAAAGCCAAAGGAAAAAAGTTTGCCTATCTTCACTACGATATAGCTCAAAAAGCAGTAGTAGATAGTTTACAAATGATTTCAGTACCTTCAGAAATCTCTGATTTTGTAAAAAAATTCAATAGCAAGCAGGTTGATGTGATTGCTGCACCTGCGTACGCCTATAAGCCACTCGAGATTGAAAAAGGGATTGCAAAGTCGGGAGCCATGTTTACCTTCCCAGTTGTAAATATCACAGGAGATTTAATTATTCGTCCTGAAAAGTTTCCTGTTAATTTTGGATTAAAGTCACGGGAATGGTTTGTTAAGCAGCTACCGAAAAGCTTTACGATGGTTAAACGCCTAGAAGACTCTATACCCGCGAAATATAAATTGAGCTTAGGTAAAGAAAATGAGGTTCGCTATCAACGAATACTAAGAGACGAACGTATTAATCTGACGAAACAAGGTGTATACGATCCGATTATGATGAGTGTTCTAAAAAGAGCACGTTGTACTGTAGAACGCACAAACTTTGAATGCTCCTTAGGTGGTGAATAGTAAATATCCTGATCCTAATTCTGAATTAGTCCAAATATTTCAATCAAATGCTTTGCTATGAGACATCGTCAATTGACTCTTTAGAAAGTGTGATCAGGATAGTTAAATATCTGAAAAACCCGACATATGTAGACAAAAGGACTAGGCTTTTAAATAAAACCTGACTATATTTGTCCTTAGCTGGTGGAAAATATGCAAAAACAGCAATTAAGGGAAAACAAGATGAAAAAAGGACTTTGGGCACTGAGCGCTGCAACGCTTTTTGCCATGACCACTTCTGTGCAGGCAAAACAAGAAATTTGTGTATTCGATTTGTTAGGCAAGGCTGGGGAGTCTTATAAACTGATTGAAGAGTGGAAGCTTGCATCAAAAACTTGGCAGGGTGACGTTGAGTTAATTGCTTATCAAGATGAACAAAAAGCTGAACAAGACTTTGATGCTGGTAAGTGTGATGGGGTTTACATGACCTCAATGCGTGCGCGGAAATATAACAAATTCGCTGGTTCGATTGATGCTGTGGGTGCGGTAACGAGTAATGCAATTGCGCAAAAAGCAATTAGTTATGTGCTCGACAAACGTAATAAAAGCCGTCTGACTGCAACAGTCAATGGGGAAAAATACGAAGTTGCGGGAATCATTGAAGTCGGTCTTGCCTATATTTTTGTGCGGGATAAACGAATTGATACGATAGAAAAAGCGAAAGGAAAAAAATTCGCTTATTTGCATTACGATCAGGCACAAAAAACAATTGTTGAAAGCTTAGATCTGATTGCTGTGCCATCCGATATTTCTGATTTTGTGAAAAAATTTAACAGCGGTCAGGTCGATGTGATTGCTGCACCAGCATATGCCTATAAACCGTTAGAAATTAGCAAAGGATTGGCAAATGGTGCTTTGTTTAATTTCCCTGTTGTGAATATCACAGGTGATCTGATTATTCGTCCAGGTAAATTTCCTGCAAATTTTGGTACTCAATCGAGACAATGGTTCATCAATAAACTTCCAAGTAACTTTGCCATGGTGCAACGTTTAGAATCAGGCATGAATGCCCGAAAAATTAACCTATCGAATGAAAACAAAGTACGCTATCAAAAAATGTTACGAGAAGGGCGTATGAATCTAACAAAACAAGGCGTTTACGATGCTACTATGATGAACGTACTCAAACGTGCACGTTGTACTGTTGAACGTACAAACTTTGAATGTACATTGAGTGGAGAATAGAAGTTTTACGTTATTTCAAATCGTGAACCTTAGCGTACAACTTTTGACTTATCACAAAAATGTCTAATAAAAGAAGTGGATGATATAAAAAAGGACAAATATTAAACAATCTTGACATAAAAATAGAGTACAAGCTCTATTTTTTTTCAGAAAACATGATTAATATTTGCTTCGAACAAGGAGACAAACATAAAGTTTGTGAAAGGATGAAAAATATGAAAAAAATTGCATTAGCTATTGCAACAACTGCGATGATGGGCATGTCAGCATCTGCTCAAGCAAAAATCGATGTGTGTGTATTCGACTTATTAGGGAAGTCAGGTGAATCATACAAAATGATGCAAGACTGGGCACTTGCTGCAAAAGGTTGGGGTGCTGACGTTAACCTTCTAGCAATCACTGATGAGCAAGTTGCTGACAACAATTTCAAGGCTGGTAAATGTGCTGCTGTAGCAATGACAGCAATGCGTGCTCGCCCATACAACAAATTCGCGGGTTCTATCGATTCTTTAGGTGGTGCGCCGAGCAATGAAATTGCTCAACGTGCGATTACTTACGTTCTAGATGCTCGTAATGCTGCGAAGATGACGACTAATCTTGGTGGTAACAAATATGAAGTAGCGGGTATCTCTCCATTGGGTGCTGCGTATATCTTCGTACGTGACAAGAACATTAACTCATTTGAAAAAGCTGCTGGTAAGAAATTCGCTGTATTGGGTTACGATGATGCTCAAAAAATCATGGTACAACGCGTAGGCGCTCAAGCAGTACTTTCTGACGTTTCTAACTTCGCTGCTAAATTTAACAATGGTCAAGTTGATATGGTAGGTGCGCCTGCTTATGCATACAAACCATTAGAATTGAGCAAGGGTTTAGGTACTAATGGTGGTATCTTCAACTTCCCAGTTTTACAAGTAACTGCGGATCTTGTTATTCGTCCAGAAAAATTCCCTGCTGGTTTTGGTCAAAAATCTCGTGATTACTTTGTGAAGCAACTTCCAAAAGCATTCGCAATGATCAAACGTTACGAAGCTGAAATTCCAGCGAAGTACAAAATGAACTTAAGCGCAGAAGATACATTGAAGTATCAAAAATTATTACGTGATGGTCGTATGGATATGACTAAGCGTGGTATTTACGATGCAGGTATGATGTCTGTATTGAAAAAAGCTCGTTGTTCAGTGAACAAATCAAACTTTGAATGTGCATTACCTGGTGAATAATCAGTAATTGCCAAAAATGACACTTAAAGCCTAGATTTATCTAGGCTTTTTGTTTTTTTTTGATCGTCATTTAAGTCATAGCCTTTACTTTAAAATCTCGTAATCATAATGAGATAAAAATCAAATGAAATCGTGAAGATTAAAATATATTTTGATCAGGAAGATTTACGATTGATGATGAGGGATTTCGTTTATATACCATTAGGGAATTAAACGTGGTTCTACGATTTTGGGTGTGATGTCACAACAATCACCAAAATGCAAAGGAAAAAAGAACATGCAATGGTTTAAAACATTAATGCTTGCAACAGGTGTTGCAGTCGTATCCGCAGGCGCTCAAGCAAAGCAAACAATCTGTGTATTTGATATTGTTGGTAAAAGTGGCGATGTTTACGCACTTATGAAAGATTATCAGCTCGCTGCAAAGACTTGGGGCGCTGATATCGAATTAAAAGTTGGCACCAATGAGGCTGTAATTGCTGAAGACTTTAAAGCTGGAAAATGTGATGGTGTGAGTATCACAGGAATGCGTGGTCGCCAATTCAATAAATTTACAGGTTCTCTCGATGCAATTGGTGCAATCACTGACTTAAAACTTGCAGTTAAAGTGATGCAAGGTCTTGCTAGCCCAGTGTTCGGAAAATCGATGGTCAATGGCAAATATGAAGTTGTCGGTGTGATCCCAGTCGGTGATGCTTATTTACTTGTTAATGATCGTAATATCAATACGGTGGCAAAAGCTGCAGGTAAGAAAATTGCGGTATTAGACTATGATGAAGCACAAAAAATTATGGCTTCACAAGTCGGAGCGCAGGCTGTAAGTTCAGATATTACAAACTTTGGTGCAAAATTTAATAACGGTCAGGTTGATATTATTGGTGCGCCAGCAGCTGCATTTAAACCTTTGGAATTGCATAAAGGTTTGGGTACAAAAGGCGCAATTGTGAATTATCCGATCTTACAAGTGACAGGTAATTTGATTATTCATCCAGATAAATTCCCAGCAGGATTTGGTCAAAAGTCACGCGAGTGGGTTAAAAGCCAACTACCACGTGCATTTGGTATCCTTGGTAAAATGAAGGCGGATATTCCGCAAAAATATTGGATGGAAGTTCCTGAGTCTGATAAGCCAGGCTATCAAAAACTTATGCGTGAATCACGTATTAACCTGACAGCAAAAGGGATTTACGATAAACGCATGATGAAGCTTTTGTGGCAATTCCGTTGTAAAGAAAATCCAAAGAATTTTGAATGTGGCTTACAAGACGAAAACTACAAATAATCTTGTAAAAGTATTTTGAATAGCCCTTTAAAACTTCAAATACAGACCTGATATTGAGTATGCTATACTGAATATCGGGTCTTTTATGTATGAAAGACAAAGAAAAGTCGAGGAATATCCATCATGAACGCACAAGCTCTTGAATTGTCAGATAATGCTGCCAAAAAAGTTCGCCAATTACGCGAAAGTGAAGGGAATAATGATCTTATGTTACGTGTCTATGTAACAGGTGGAGGTTGTTCTGGCTTTTCTTATGGCTTTAACTTTGCAGAAAGTGCCAATGAAGACGATGCTGAATTTACCAATGGTGATGTTAAAATGTTGGTTGACTCATTAAGTTATCAATATTTAGTCGGTTCAGTCGTTGATTATCTAGAAGGTTTGGAAGGTTCACGTTTTGTTGTACAAAACCCAAATGCAACAACGACGTGTGGTTGTGGATCTTCTTTCTCGATTTAAGTTTAAAAAAGATATAAAAAAGCTTCTCGATATGAGAAGCTTTTTTGCTATTACACCGCCGTAATTGTCCCCAAGATACGATTTCCTGATGCACCCGTGACAGCTGGTAAATTACCACTGAGTTGTTCCATAAAACGCATCGCTAACCAAGCAAAAGCTGTGGCTTCAACCCACGTTGGAGCAAGACCCAGCGCATCTGTAGTTTGCACAGACCAATTATGCTTGCGCAAACGCCAGCGCAGTTGTTCAAGTAAATATGAATTATATGCACCACCACCACAAACATAAATTTCACCTGTCGGCATAGCATCTTTACTGCGATAAATTGCTTTCTTAATTGCACGAGTTGTCAGTTTCATTAAGGTTGCTTGAACATTCTCTGGTGTATCTTCAAGTTCATCGTACTCTAAATCACTTCGCCAATCGCTAAGCTGCTCATCCAACCATTCTAAATTAAAGTCTTCACGACCCGTACTCTTCGGAGGTTCTTTTGCAAAAAATTCGTGTGTTTGTAAACGATCTAGCAATGAGCGAATGGGATTGCCGTATGCAGCCCAGTCACCATTCTCGTCATATGGATGACCTGTATGACGATGACACCATGCATCCATCAAAATATTGGCTGGACCTGTATCAAATCCATATACGCCGTCCGCATTGTTTGCAGGTAGCATACTGACATTTGCAATTCCGCCCAAATTTAAGATGACGCGATGAATACTGTCATGCTGAAACAAGGCCTGATGGAAAGCAGGAACTAAAGGTGCACCCTGACCACCAGCAGCCATATCCCGACGTCTAAAATCCGAAATAACAGGGATACGAGTGATTTCAGTAATAATATTGGGATCACCAATTTGCAAGGTAAACCCATGTTCAGGACGATGACGAATAGTTTGCCCATGTGAGCCAATCGCTTTAATTTGATTTCGATCTAAATTATTTTGTTTGATCAGTTCATTGATACCATGTCCAATCATCTGTGCCAGAGCCACATCAGCTTTGCCCATACGATCGATTTCGTTATCATCAGGCAAAGTGAGCGCCATCAATTCATCACGTAATTCTGGATCAAAAGGAACAGTCAGGGTTGCGTGCAAAGTTAAAGGATTAAAAGAAGCTGCAACAATATCAACACCATCCATGCTTGTGCCAGTCATTACACCAATATAGATTGCGCTCATATACAACTTCCCCTGCAAGACGCTGAAAAAATGTTAGTATATCGCACAAATTGAATAACTGATGTGTTTAGGTTTTGTGATGTCAAATTTCTTGCCCGCCGAAGAACAGCTTGCTCTCATCCAACGAGGCACGCACGAGATTATTTCTGAAGAAGATTTATTGAAAAAACTCAAAGAGAATCGTCCACTACGTGTAAAAGCAGGCTTTGACCCTACGGCTCCTGATTTACATTTAGGACATACTGTTCTCATCAATAAGTTAAAAACCTTCCAAGATTTAGGGCATGAAGTCACATTCTTAATCGGTGACTATACTGCGATGATTGGTGACCCAACGGGTAAAAGTGCAACACGTCCGCCGTTGTCAAAAGAACAAGTCCTTGCTAATGCAAAAACATACCAAGAACAAGTCTTTAAGATATTAGATGCAAATAAAACTAAAGTCCGTTTTAACTCAGAATGGTTCAATCAGAAGTCTGCTGCTGATTTGATCCAATTGGCGAGCCAACAAACCGTATCACGTATGTTAGAACGTGATGACTTTACTAAGCGCTATAACAATCATCAGCCTATTGCCATTCATGAGTTCTTATATCCATTAGTACAAGGCTATGACTCAATTGCGCTTGAAGCAGATGTTGAGTTAGGTGGTACAGACCAGACCTTTAACTTGTTAATGGGGCGTACCTTGCAAGGTCGTTATGGTCAAGAATCACAAGTGTGTATTACAGTACCTATTCTTGAAGGTTTAGATGGCGTAAATAAGATGTCTAAATCTTTAGGCAACTACATTGGCGTGTTCGACACACCAGGGGCAATGTATCAAAAAATCTTGTCGATGCCAGATAGTTTAATTGAACGTTACTTTGATCTACTTAGCTTTAAGTCATTAGATGAAATTAAAGTTCTACTTGAGGAAATGGCTGCAGGTCGTAATCCACAAGAAATTAAACGCATCTTAGCACTTGAGCTTGTTGAACGTTTCCATGATGCAGAAGCAGCAGAAAATGCACATAAGAGTGCAGGGAATCGAATCACTGAAGGTGAGGTTCCTGAAGATACACCCGAAGTAACTATTTCTCGTGCTGAATTTGGTGGTGAATTATTTATTGCAACTATTTTACGTGTGGCGGGTCTAAATCCGAATGCAGCATCAGCTAAAGATGCCGTTGGACGTGGTGCAGTTAAAGTTGATTGGAATGTTGTGGATATGAGTTTCTCTGTAAAAGAGAATGGAACTTATATTATCCAGTCTGGTAAAAAAGCCATTGCCCGTGTGACGTTTACTGACTAATACAGCAATTAAAAAACAAAAAGCAGGCCATGAGCCTGCTTTTTGTACATAAATAGATGATAAAAACAACGAAAACATCAGATTTGTAGAAAAAAGAAACATGCAAAAGAAAATAATAAAAAACAGGGTTGCAAGCGATTAGAAATGCTGTAGAATGCACATCCATCGGCGGTGATGCGGATAAAAACTTGTTGAGAAACAAGGATTTGGCTAAAGTGGTTAGATTCTTGGGTTGGTTGATAAGTTTTAAAAATATCTAAATTACCTGTTGACTTTAAAGAAATTTAGAGTAATATAGCCGACCTAGCTTGATGATGACGAATCATCGA
>NZ_JBPKBJ010000092.1:0-12245 GCF_051390655.1 Acinetobacter sp. P1(2025) | reverse complement strand
TGGGTTATGTATCACCTTTTGAGTTTGAAGCAATGTACTATGATAAGATTAACCCGTTAGGTCAGGTGGCCTAACTTAAATAAAAAAGTCTCCGACAAACCCGGTACGGTTCACTTTGTAGATGAGGAACAATTATCAATTCCGCTAGAGCATTTATTAAGTGCAGAAAAGTTGGAAACAGATGTGATAGATCAATTATTAAATGAGTTTGATCAGAATCTTGTGAGTCAAAACTCGCTAGTAGGCACTGTGGAGACGATTTCTGTGCAAACTGACTTAGCTGAGACATCTTTCAAAGAATTATTCAATGATTTAGATGTCTCTTCAAATTGGATGTTCTAAACATGGGGAAAACTCTTATTTGTTCTGAATAAGAGTTTTTTCTTTATATAGATGTAGTAAACCAATCAAAATCGAACCAAGAGTTGCTAGAAACATATCTTTATGTGCATCCCAAATGTCTCCTTGTTGCCCATTGTAATTTTCGGCATCTTCTGGCGATAAACCGATTGCGATCCACCATTCAATCAACTCATAGACTAAACTCGATGCCATGACAAATTGGACAACTAATAAAAATATTGCAACGGGTTTAGATTTGGGAAAGAAGAACTCAAAACAGCGGTAGAAGAATGGGTAGAGTAGTAGCCCATAAGCGAAATGTACAAAACGATCATACATGTTCCTCGACCATCCCATTGTTTGATTCAAATCAATGTGGAATAGCGTTTGAAACCACTCATTGTAAGGTACGTATGAATATAAATAGTGTGCACCAACAATATGAATGAATAAAAAAGCAAGGTATAAGCAAAAACTATGGAAATCGATACCAATTTTCTTAATTACAATAATTAATGCAATCAACATGAGTACCGTGCCAGCTTGATGCAACAGATACGATTCAAACTCAAGTGGGTGAATACTAGCGATGATGACTGCGAGGCATATAAAACCGAAGGCAATATAATGTTTTAAAGTTATTTGTTGTTCTATCATGTGAAGCGATCCAATTTGCTATCAAGCCCCGCTAGTATCCTCATGATTATTGGTTACTATTACAGGCTCAGTTCTAGGTGCAACACCACCAAGTGCTTGACATGCTTGTTTATAAAGTTGATATTTTTGTTGTACTACTTCATCGAGTGGTATGTCAAAGAGATCTTCGCCATTTTTGTATTGCTCAACATATGTTGATGCTTTTGACTTGTTTGCAGCCAAAGTTTGCTGATGAAAATTGGTAATTGATGAGGTTGCAATTTGGTTGGTTTCAATATTATTACATTCAAAACTCTGCAAAACTTTTTCTGCACGTTTCACTTCATTGGATTGACCAAAGATACAACCTGTTAAATTCAAGATTATCGTTAACAAGATAAAACGTTTCATAATTTTTTGGAGTTGAATTAGATGATGAGATTGGGGTTATTGTATATAGAATTCAATCTATAAATTAATAGTTTATGTCAGACACAAATGAAATTAAATAATCTTTTTAGACATCATTAGCAATTTCTACATTCCGAAATTCACTTAGACATATACTTGATTCTATAAAATTGGGTTTGAGAGCTTGTTGAGTTGTTATTTGCCAAATCCGTTGATTACTATCACATACTTTTAAACTCTATGTTGCTTATGCTCAAGAAACTTTTATTGAATGCTATGTTAGCCAGACGTCTATGTTTACTTACTTGTCTTTTGATGCCTTTACAATTTTTAGCAGCACAGCAATACGACTTTTTTGCTGGATTTGAGGATCAACATACTGAAGAGATGTTTGAATCTGCTTATCCTGAAATTAAAACGGACTATTCAATTTTACACAATCAATTTTATCATGATGAACGTCTAAGAATTTATAACTATACGGCTTATCAAACTGACTAGCTGAACCAAAAAGTCTTGACGGGAGACACGATGAGTTTTGGTCTCAATGATTTATCCATTTCACTGGGTTATGGCATCGTTTATCAGATTAACCAAGACAATCGAATAGGATATGAATATTTGTCGAGTTTTCCGTTTGATCGAGGACAAATGGTTCGATTGTTTTGGTTAAGAGTCCTTTAAGGCATTTTCTGATATAAACCTGCTTTTACTATTCCTGCTTTGGTTTCTTTAATCTTTTTCCAAGAAGCAGGCAGTTTTAGTTCAGATAACTCACGATCAGCTTCTACATAAATAAAACCATTCGCTACGATCTTTGTATCCACAGACTCAGCTAACTCTTGCCATAAATTCAAGCCATAGGGCGGATCAAGAAAAACAAGATCAAATTGTTGGTTAATTTTCTGTAAAGCTTTCTGTGCTGTGGTCACGTAGAGCTGACATTTATTGGTTTTTAATAGCTGAATATTTTGTTTTAGAAATCCAGATTGAGTGACATCGGGTTCAATCATGATAACTTCAGCTGCACCACGAGAAAGCGCTTCAAAAGCTAAAGCTCCTGAACCACTACATAAATCTAATACCTTACTATTTTGGATATCCCACATTAACCAATTGAATAATGTTTCACGTACACGATCAGGTGTTGGTCTTAATCCTTCAATAGATGCGAACGGTAATGTTCGACGTTTCCATTCTCCTCCGATAATGCGTAACTGATTTTTCATTATTCAGATACTCCATCGGCATGTGCTGTTGAGCTTACAGCAGGAGTTGAAGCAGGAGCATTTGTTGAACTAAATGTACCACTACCGCTTGGAAGTTCTGCAGGTTTGATGCCAGCTGTCATTAACCCACCACTGACTTGATGGTTCAAAGGACGAATTGGGTTTTTCTTACGATTAACCAACCAATAATCAAATACTGGACGCGCAAGTTGAGCGGCGGAACCACCATGCTTACCATTTTCCCAAACTACGGCGATCGCAATTTCTGGATTTTCTGCAGGTGCAAATCCGACAAATAGACCATGATCCCACTGTCTAGAGGACAATGCTGCTTCGTTATATCTTTTGCCCTGAGCAATACTTTTTACTTGTGCTGTACCTGTTTTACCTGCAATAGAATAACGCAGACCGCCTTTGATCCCGCGACCTGTACCAGATTGAATGACATCAATCATGGCAGCGTGCATATTGATCCAATCTTCATCTGTCCCATTAAACTGAATTTTTCCATCAGGAGCATTGTGAACAGGAAGCTTCTTGGCGCCTTTATGATCTCTCAAAACATGTGGTGTGACATGTGAGCCTTTGTTGGCTGTAATTGCCGTTGCCATAGCGAGCTGTAATGGTGTCGCTGTAAATGCACCTTGACCGATACTCACTGAAATGGTTTCACCTTTTAACCATTTTGTATTTCGAGTTCGCATTTTCCATTCTGGACTTGGATATAAGCCTGAGCTTTCACTTGGTAAATCAACACCAGTTTTCTCACCGAAACCGAATTGGCGCATCCAAGTATTCATTTTGTCGATTCCCATACGATACGACAAAATATAAAAGTAGGTATCACAAGAAACTACTTGGGCTTTATGTAAATTCACTGCACCATGCCCACTTTTTTTATGGTCACGGAAACGATGACTATCACCTGGTAAAGAGAAGTAACCTGGGTCTGAGATCGCGGTACTCCAATCGACCAATCCGTAATGAATCCCACCAAGACCAAACATTGGCTTGATCGTTGATCCTGGAGGATAAGCACCTTGAACAGCACGATTGTAAAGAGGTTGATCAGGATTATCCCGTAAACCACTATAGTCTTTAGTACTAATCCCTGTAACGAATAAGTTTGGATTAAAACTTGGACTTGAAACTAAAGCTAGAATTTCCCCTGTACGAGGGTCCATTGCAACGATTGCACCACGACGATCAACTAACTGTTGTGCTGCAATAGTCTGTAAACCATAATCAATAGACAAATAAAGGTCATTTCCACGTACAGGGTCTTGTCGACCAAGATGTCTAAGAACGTTACCGTGTGCATCAGCTTCTACAGATTCATAACCTGGAGTGCCATGTAATAATTCTTCGTAACTTTTCTCCGCACCAATTTTCCCGATCAGGTTTGTTCCAGCATATAAATCTTTATCAATCGATTTGAGTTCTTTGTCATTGATTCGTCCAACGTATCCAATCACATGAGCAAACAACTCGCCATGTGGATAGTAGCGAGTCATTTGAGTCTCAATTTTTACACCAGGAAATGCGTATTTAACCTCACTAAATTTGGCAATATCTGCTTCTGTGAGATTTAACTTAATCGCGATTCGTTCTGTTTTTCGAGCAGTTTTGACCCGGCTTTTAAAACGCTCAATATCTTCTTCAGTGAGACTTAAAATTGGAATAAGACGTGCTAGGGTTCCGTCTATGTCGCTAACATCAGTTTTACTTAATGTGGCACTGAATACTGGATAATTGTCTGCGAGCAATACACCATTACGATCGTAGATATAACCACGTGCTGGAGGGAGGGGCTGCAAGCGAATACGGTTTTTGTCAGAAGCCGTTGTAAAGTCATCGTAATGAATAATCTGTAAATATGCATAACGACAAATCAATAAAAGTAGGAAAACAACGACGACTGAAATCGCAAAAAAAATTCGACCCTTATAAATGCGCTTCTCTTGTTGCATATTTTTTAAAGGAAAGTGCTGTTTCATAGGGTATCGACTTAAATTGCAGGATGGCAGAGAACGAAAGTGGACTATTTTAACGTAAGTTGAACGATCTTACTGTAGATTTTTCAACTGATCATATAAATGATGGTGCGACAGTTTTTGACTTTGCAGACATGAAAATTGTAGGGTCTTGTATATTAGAAGCAAAATAATTCTGTTAAAGTCTGAAACTGTTTGAAATAGGAATGTCTAAGACACACTCTTAGGGAAAATGGAGAAAATAATGAAAAAACTTTATCTTTTATTAGCGGTTATGTCGTTGAACACTGTTGCTTACGCAGACGAAAATCCTTATTTACCTGAGCCAAAATTAAAAGACGCTAAAGTTTCAACATGGAATGTTGGTGCAGGTTTCACTAAAAAGTTATTACATGGCAATGTTGAATGGGTTAATCCATATGGGATTGCTTATGCCAAAGCAGGTGTGTTTTTGAATGATGACAATCCTGCAGGTGGTCAGGTTGGGTTTCGTTATCCATATCATTTAACTGGTACAGACAAAAACGGATATTACATTGGTGCTTATGCAGGGCACATTGAAAGCAAACAAATTAATGGAAAAGAAAAAGCACGTCTCGGTGCAGGCGTAGATTTAGCCTATGTTTGGCTAAACCCTGAACGCATCAGCACATTTAGTGTAGGAATTGGTGCTGGTGAGAGAATGAAAAATGGTCGTGGAGAGGTAATTGAAAAAACTGAACCAACGATTCAATTCTCTTATACATTAAGTTTTGGTTTGTAAGTGCTGTACTGATTGTTTAGCCCACAAGCCATAATCTACTAATAATTTTGAGAGTCATGCATGTTTGATTACGTCAATGAATTGTGGCAGATTTTCCTCGCTCGCCCAGATTTTTGGGCAGTTCTGAGTATTATTCCAGTAACTGCTTTTGTGACATGGGCGCATGTGTGGATGGCTTTAAAAATGGTATTTTACCCAATTACTTTTTGGGGATTCCATTTAGGTCCATTACCCGTAGGCTGGCAAGGAATTGTACCTCGTAAAGCAGGGCGTATTTCAGGCATCATTACTGACAATACATTATCTAAGTTAGGCTCATTGCGAGAGTTTTTAGAGGCAATGGACCCCGAAGACATGGCGATGATCATTGGTGAGCAAGTCGGTTTCGAGCTTGAACACCTCATTGACGAAGTCATGATTGATCGTAATGCGGTTTTATGGGAAAACCTACCTTATTCGATTAAACGTCGTATTTATGCTCAAGCACATAAACAATTACCAAATACCTTAAAAGAACTTGTGACTGAGCTGACCATGAACGTCGAGTCACTTGTTGATATGCGAGAAATGGTTGTTCGCCAAATGGAAGGTGATCGCCGTTTGATGGTACGAATGTTCCTAAAAGTTGGTCAAAAAGAAATCAATTTTATTTGGCACATCAGCGCATTGATTGGTATGTTCTTTGGTATTTTCCAAATGATCGTTTGGTTTGTGGTGCCATGGCATTGGACTGTACCATTTTGGGCTGCAATATGGGGTTTCCTAACCAACTGGATTGCAATTTGGATGGTTTTCAATCCTATTGAACCTCACTATATTCGATATCCTCAGATTTTCCGCCTGACTAAAGATCGTAAATTCCCTTGGATTGTTCCAGTCTTGAAGATCGGTACATATAACGTTCAAGGTGCATTTATGAAACGTCAAGAAGAAGTTTCTGATGTGTTTGCTAGTGTGGTGACGGAAGACCTTATTACGCTTAAATCGATCATGACAGAAATGATGTATGGGACGAAGAAAGATAAAACTCGTCGAATTGTCAAGCGTCATATCAATGAAATCATGGAAACCCCATTAGTCAGAACATCATTACAGTTATCATTAGGTCCAAGAGAATATGCTAGACTCAAGACCGACTTGATTGATCGCTCAATTGAAATTACCATGGGGCCAGTATGTGATCCTGCATTAAATGCAAGCCGTGCACAGAAAATCTTTCAAATGTTTAGAGATCGTATTCGTGAGCTAACACCGAAAGAGTTCCAAAACTTATTGCGTCCTGCGTTTCAGGAAGATGAGTGGATTTTAATTGTGTTGGGTGGTGTGACTGGTTTTTTAGCAGGTTTAATCCATTTATTTGTTGCTTTCTTATAATTAATTTGATGTTGGTTGAGCAATAAGTCTGTATGATATTGCTCAATTTAAGATTTATTGTTTTTAAATGAGGATGTTCTTTATGCGCATTATTTTACTCGGACCACCTGGGGCAGGAAAAGGTACTCAAGCTCAGTTGATCTGTAAGCGCTACAATATCCCACAAATTTCAACCGGTGATATGCTCCGTGCTGCAATTCGTGAAGGTACTGAACTTGGCTTAAAAGCGAAAAGCGTTATGGAGTCAGGTGGTTTAGTATCCGATGAATTGATCATTGGTCTGGTGAAAGAGCGTATTGCTCAACCTGATTGCGCTAACGGTTGTATTTTTGACGGTTTTCCACGTACGATTCCACAAGCTGAGGCATTAGAAACAGCAGGAATCTCTATTGATCACGTGATTGAAATTGATGTTCCTGATGAGGAAATTGTTCAACGACTTTCTGGTCGTCGTCAGCACCCAGCATCTGGCCGCGTATATCACTTAGTTTACAATCCACCTAAAGTGGAAGGTAAGGATGATGAAACTGGCGAAGACCTAGTACAACGTCCTGATGATCAAGAAGAAACAATCCGTAAGCGTTTAGCTTCTTACCATAGTGAAACTGAGCAATTGGTTGGCTTCTATCAAGGTCGTGCTGCTTCAGGCGAAAATGCACCGACTTACGATAAGTTGAATGGCTTGCGTGCGATTGATGAAGTTCAAAAAGATCTTTTTGCTATTTTGGATAAATAATCTAAACAGCAAATTTAAAAGAGCTCTTTAAATAGGGCTCTTTTTATTTTGGAGAGGTAAATGTTGAAGTTTGTTCTTATCCTTGTCGTTATTTTAAGTGTTTTACTGTTACTTTTTCTATTATACCAAAGTCAAAAAATGCTACGTCATGTGCAGAAACAGCAGGCGATTGAAAATAAAAAATATGGCAAGCCACGCCAGTTACACCCAAAATTACAGCAGACTAAAAAAAATCAGGATTAATGTATTTCTTTGAGTTTGATGGGCTTTGTCGCTCCAAACTCAAAACGATCTTTCCAATTACAGACATCGGCTACGATACATTCACCACATTTCGGTTTACGTGCGATGCAACAGTAACGACCATGTAAAATAAGCCAATGATGTGCATCAACAATGAATTCTTTTGGAATAACTTTGATGAGTCGATGTTCTACTTCTAGAACATTTTTTCCTATCGCAAGTCCAGTGCGATTACCGACACGAAAGATATGCGTATCGACCGCCATAGTTGGATGACCGAAAGCTGTATTCAAAACAACATTCGCTGTTTTTCGACCCACACCAGGAAGTGCTTCGAGTTCTTTACGTGTTTCTGGAATATTTCCTTGATATTGATCAACTAAAATTTGACAGGTTTTAATGACGTTTTCAGCTTTAGAGTTATAGAGACCGATGGTTTTAATATAACTCTTTAATCCTTCAATACCGAGATTTAGAATGGATTGTGCTGTATTGGCAATAGGGAAAAGTTTATCAGTTGCCTTATTGACACTCACATCAGTGGCTTGGGCTGAAAGCATAACTGCAATCAATAGCTCAAAAGGAGATGAGTAATTGAGTTCAGTTTGTGGAGTCGGTCTTTGTTCTCGTAAGCGCTCGAAGAAAGTCTGAACTTGCTTCTTAGTCATATTTTTACTCGACATTTAGACCTCCTGTAATTCTTTTAATTGTGTTTGAAGGGCATCAAGTTGTGCTTGCTTTTGCGGATCAAGTCGAACACTTAATTGTTTCTCCAGTTTTTTGATTTGAGTTCGTATTTTGGCGAGCTCAATAGTAGTTTTAGCATCTTGTGCGCTATGGTCTTTTGCTTTTTCAGCTAATGTTATAGTCGGAACATTTTTCAAAGCCTGTGAAAATTGTGCGAAAAATTCAGTGTCAATTTCGGCTCTAACTACAGGACCTTTGCGGTCGATACGACGTTTTTCTTCACGTTGAATATGTGCGTAGTAACGCTGACGAAGATTGTCCTGCTCGTTAATACGTTGATCCTCAGTGGGGATGGGATTGTTATCAGGGACGAGGTCAATACAATCAACAGGGCAAGGAGGGATACAGAGCTCACAGCCTGTGCACAAATCTGTCAGAATCGTGTGCATGAGCTTACCACTTCCGATAATTGCATCAACAGGACAAGCACTAATGCACTTGGTACAACCAATGCATTCATCTTCGCGAATAATGGCTTTCATTTGTTGTGGGCGACCATCAGCTTGGATATCCCAAACACTCGATTCAGCTATTAAACGCGGTCGATCAAGTAATTGAGCGAGTGCATCTGCTACAGGTTGCCCGCCAGGTACACATTTGTTTGCTGCTTCACCTTCGCTAATCGACTTTGCATATGGCAAACACCCATCACGGTGTCCACATAAACCACATTGTGTTTGAGGCAGTAATTGGTCTATTTGAACGATAAGAGAGACTTGCTGATCAGAAAGTAACATAGAAGCAGTGAGGTGAAAGTAAGAGCAGAACTGAATTATAACAAATAATCCTTTATTTAGAGACTGTGGATTTATTTAAACAATAAGTAGCATTTTTATCTGAATTAAAATGGTGCTTCATTGGCTTTATTTTAGTGCGATTTTATTTTTAAAAATTAGTTATTTTCACTTTTTTGTTAATTATTCATGTATATTTCTCAGTATTTATAAAATAAATAATGAATATTTATTGGATTAAATATTTGAAAATTATATTTAATTTTATTTTATAGAGGAAGTGCTTTGCTTGTCTGATAGTAATTTATAGTTGTTTTATGAGATATTCTACTTTGGTGCAAAAATGGCACTAATTTGAATCATAGACTCGGGGGTGAGTGTTGAAATACGGTAGCTTAAATGAATTCTTGGATTACGTGAAACGCAGAGATCCTCATCAACCAGAATTTCTACAAGCTGTAGAAGAAGTTATGATGAGCCTGTGGCCATTTATCCAGAAAAACCCTAAGTATGCACAATACGGTTTACTTGAACGACTGATTGAACCTGAACGCGTGATTCAATTTCGTGTTTCTTGGATGGATGACCAAGGTCAAACTCATGTAAATCGTGCTTTTCGAGTTCAATATAATTCAGCGATTGGTCCTTTTAAAGGTGGGATGAGATTTCATCCTTCAGTTAATTTATCGATTTTAAAGTTTTTGGGATTTGAGCAAACTTTCAAAAATGCACTTACAACTTTACCGATGGGTGGTGGTAAAGGTGGTTCAGATTTTGATCCAAAAGGAAAATCTGAAGCCGAAGTGATGCGCTTTTGCCAAGCCTTGATGATTGAGTTATATCGACATTTAGGTGCAAATACAGATGTTCCTGCGGGAGATATCGGTGTAGGCGGGCGAGAGGTCGGTTACATGGCTGGCATGATGAAAAAGTTGAGTAACGATACTGCATGTGTTTTTACTGGGAAGGGAATTTCCTTTGGCGGTAGTCTTATGCGTCCTGAAGCAACAGGCTATGGAACGGTTTACTTTGCTGAAGAAATGTTGAAAACACATGGCGAAAGTTTTGATGGCAAAACGGTATCAATTTCAGGTTCCGGTAACGTTGCTCAATATGCTGCTGAAAAAGCCATGTTCCTCGGTGCAAAAGTCGTAACTTTATCGGATTCAAATGGCACTGTTTATCTCAAGAACGGATTTACAGAAGAATTACTTACAGAAGTAATGGAACTCAAAAATGTTCAACGTGGACGTATTTCTGAGTTTGCTTCAAAGCATGGTTTTGAGTATTTTGAAGGTCAGACACCTTGGCATATTGCTGTTGATATTGCTCTACCGTGTGCCACACAAAATGAATTAACGGGTGCCGATGCTGATAATCTATTAGCAAATGGCGTAATCTGCGTAGCTGAAGGTGCAAACATGCCTTCTACCTTGGAAGCTGTCGAAAAATTTATTGCAGCGAAGATTCTTTATGCTCCTGGTAAAGCCTCAAATGCTGGTGGAGTTGCAACGTCAGGTCTTGAGATGTCACAAAATGCTCTTCGTTTTGGTTGGACACATGGTGAGGTTGATGAAAGGCTTCATGCGATTATGAAAGACATTCACGCAAACTGCTTACGATATGGTACTCAAGAAGATGGTACTGTGAACTATGTCGATGGTGCAAATATCGCTGGTTTTGTCAAAGTAGCAGATGCAATTCTAGCTCAAGGGATTTATTAATCTTTGAACAAAAAAATCCGATGCATCTGCATCGGATTTTTTGACTGAAATTATGATTATTTAACGATTTCTTGTTCAACAACCATATCTAATACATCAGCAAGACTTGACTGATCCGCTGCCGGATTTTTTATCTCAAAACGTTTTACACGTACGATCACGCGTTGCTTAGGATTGTGTTCAAACCCTTCGATTTGACCATAGTATAAAGACCAGCTTTTATCAGTATATGTTTTGATACCTTTTTCGTCGTATTTTACTTCACGTACTTGCATACAAGTTTGTGGTGCAACGCCTGTACATGATTTAGTTTCAGGTGAGATTTCTAAAAATACGGTTTTAGGCTCTGATTGATATTTTGTTTCAGGTGTCATTTTACCGATGAAATTATATTTTTGACCTTTAGCATCTGTAAGCGTCAAAGTCGGTTCGTGTAAGTTTGTAGTATTCACTTCAAATGGGATTTGACGTTTTTGTAATAATTCACCTGTAAACTTCTCTTGCTGCATCAGTGCTGGTTCACATGCCATCATCGTTGATGCGCCATCACCTGTCACGATCAAACCATTCTCGACTTTCCAAGATGTATTTAAGCGGTTACAGCCTGTATCTACTGATAAGCGATCATGATTTAAGAATGTTAGAACGATAGGTTTTTGTGTATTTGTCGGCTGGTACGACCATATGTAATTGCTTAATACATTTGCATTCACAATTTTAGTTCCTGTAAATACATGTTTTTGCCCTTTACTGTCTGTTACAGTCAGGATTGCTTGATCATTGCTTGTACTAAGTGAAAAAGGTACTTTCTTTTCGCTAAAAATATCAGATGACAAACGCTCTTGTTGCATTAAATCATCAGCACACGCCATCATGGTTGAAACAAGAGGTGAAGTGACAATTTTGTTGCCTTCAACTTTCCAAGTTCCACCTTGATTATTACAACCTGTTTGAATCGTTACTCTTTGATCAGCGTTAAATGAAAGCACTAATGGTTTTGAAGCTGTAGAACCTTGATAAGTCCAATTATATTCAGTTAGATTTTTTTCAGCATTTGAATTGATTTGAGAAACTACACCGTCAGTTACATTTTGTACTGTTTGACAAGCCATCAAAGAAAGAGGAAGTAGAGCAAGAACTAAATATTTAATTTTCATCGTTAAAACAACAGTTAATAAATCACAGCCTTAAGCTTAAAGTATTATAGGACTTACGCACTATTATTTATAGACTCTCTGTGGTAGCAGATGATTTTTATCGAGAATAAAGTCATCAATGAAGTTTTTGATCATTGGTCTAAATAATTTCTTCT
>NZ_JBPKBJ010000091.1:0-12379 GCF_051390655.1 Acinetobacter sp. P1(2025) | reverse complement strand
TCTGGCTACACGTTATCGAAATAGGCGTAAACGCATGGGTTTACGTCTGAATTTAATTGCTGCAATTTACAACATGGAGTTGGTTGAAAAATGATTTTTGCAAGAGGTCTAATAATTCACCTTGCGACATTAGTGATTCTCCATTTTATCTAATGCTAAAACTCGTACTTCATCCTGTTCGTTAACTTGGAGAGCCTGAGCTTGTGTAGATGTGATCATTAAGGTATCGCCATCACAGACTTTGTTATTGATCAACAGCACGCAGTAATTTTTGTATTGGTCATTTGCGACCAAATAGTGTGTATCAGTCGTTTCGATTTGCTCAGTGATTTTGACTTTCACTGTTCGACTTTCTTTGACCGCCCGCAAATCCGCAGTATTCGCTTCTAAAGTAGGTCCAGCATCAAAGATGTCGACATAACCTTGATATTTAAGTCCTTCTGACATCAAAACTTTTGCTGCAGGCAATGTATGCGGATGCACTTCTGCAATTACCGTTCTAGCCTCAGCTGGTAATAGATTGACGTAGACAGGAAATCTTGGCATTAGTTCAGCGATAAAGACTTTTTGACCGATACCACTTAAATAATCGGCGGTCGCGAAATCCATATTGAAGAAGTGATAACCCAACGCATCCCAAAATGGTGAATGACCATTTTGATCTGAGAAACCTCGCATTTCTGCGATTAAGCGATCTTCAAAATACGAGCGAAATGCAGCAATAAATAGAAAACGAACCTTAGAAAGAAACTTACCGTTTTGATTTTTTCGATACTCAGGATCAAGGAATAAGGTACATAACTCACTACAACCTGTATGATCATTACTCAAAAACAAGGTGTCTAAAGCATTGTAAACATTGAGTGCTTTAGAAGCATGTACCTGTTTCGCCACACGAAAGTTGTAGAATGGCTCTTTCAAACCAACCGAAACCTCGATGGCACTTACACCAACGATTGTCTGAGATACGGTGTCTTCTAAAACAAACAAATAGCTTGCATCACACTGCTCAGTCGTACCTTCTAAAGTACCTATCGTGCGTGCAATTCGCGCTGCCAAGATTTCTTTATTTTGCGGCAAGGAGGTCAGGCCGATACCTGACTCACCTGCTCGTTGCGCTAAACGATAAATGTCATCTAAGTCCCGATGCGCTGCATGTCTAACAATCATCATGGTTAGATGCTCACAGCAGATTTAGAGACGTGCTAATGCACGTGAAAAACGATTTAAACCTTCATCAATATCTTCCATTGGAATAATCAGTGAAGGCGTAAAGCGCACGACATCTGCACCCGCAACTAGAGCTAATAAACCCTCTTCACCCGCAAGTGTGACGATATTTTTAGCTTTACCTGCATGTTCATCTTTCAATACACAACCAATCAACAAACCTTGACCACGAATTTCTTTGAATAATCCATACTGCGCATTGATTTTATTTAATGCATCTACGAAATATTGATGGCGTTGTTTCACACCCTCTAAAACTTCAGCCGTATTAATAAACTCAAAAACTGCACCCGCTACTGCGCATGCCAGTGGATTACCACCATAAGTCGTACCGTGATCGCCTACGGCATACATGTTGGCATAATGGTCTGTCGTAATCATCGCACCAATTGGGAAACCACCACCTAATGCTTTAGCAGTCGTTAAGATGTCTGGAGTAACACCTGTATTCATATAGGCATACAAAGAGCCTGTACGACCAACACCTGTTTGTACTTCATCAAAAATTAATACCGCACCATTGGCATCACATAAGGCACGTAGACCTTTTAAAAACTCAAGATCCGCTGGAACTACACCACCTTCACCTTGAATCGGCTCGACAATTACGGCACATGTATTTTCATTAATTACAGCTTTCGCTGCTTCTAAATCATTAAATGCCGTATGTTGAATGCCTTCAGGTAATGGTGCAAAGTCTTGAGAATACTTTGGTTGGCCGCCAGCAGTAACGGTAAATAAGGTACGACCATGGAAGGCATTTTTAAATGCAACGATATGATTTTTGTTTGGATTACCACTGAGCAAACCAATTTTTCGAGCTAATTTCAAAGCAGCTTCATTGGCTTCGGCACCCGAGTTACAGAAAAACACTTTGTCTGCGAATGTGCTATCCACTAATTGTTTGGCAAGGCGTAAAACTGGTTCATTGGTATAACCATTGCCAATATGCCAAAGCTTCTGTGCTTGTTCAGTTAAGGCATTGACTGCAACAGGATGCGCATGACCCAAAGCATTCACCGCAATTCCACCCGCAAAATCAATATATTCTTTATCGTTCTGATCCCAAAGACGAGAACCCTCGCCACGGACTAAAATAAAGTTTGCTGGGGCAAAGACGGGAACCATCCAGTCATTAAAATGACTACGTGTAATAGCGACATCATTCATTTTATATACTCACTTCCTGTTTAATCTTTGGGCTTGTGTCAATACCACAAGCCCGAGGCCGAAGCCTGTTCTATACCCTTTATTAACCAGGGAAAATACCGCGTTCTTTACGTGCTTTTAAGATACGTTCACATGCCAAGATATAAGCAGCAGTACGCAAACTGCATCCTTTAAGCTCAGCCGTATTCCAAACATCAGCAATTGCCTGAATCATTAACTTATCAAGGCGCTCATTGATTTCATCTTCACTCCAGAAGTAGCTCGCCATATCCTGAACCCATTCAAAATAACTGACGGTAACACCACCTGCGTTGCAGATAACATCTGGAACAACGGTAATATTTCGTTGAACAAATACATCGTCTGCTTCTGGATATGTTGGACCATTGGCACCTTCAAGCACGATTTTTGCTTTTAGATTTTGTGCACGCTCGACTGTAATTTGTCCTTCCAATGCTGCTGGGATGAGAATGTCCATCTCAACATTCCAAAACTCCTCATCAGCAATCACCGTTGCATCTGCAAAGCCCATTACACCACCATGTTCAGTGACATGTTTTTGTAATGCTTTAACATTCATACCTTCAGCATTAAAAATCGTGCCTGTATGGTCTTGTACACAGACAACTTTTGCACCAGCGTGGCTAAACAAGTAAGCGGCTTCATTACCAACATTACCGAAACCTTGTACAGCAACTTTACTGCCTTCAACCGCTAAACCAATGCGTTTCGCGACTTCCAAACCAGTCACGTATACACCACGACCAGTCGCACGTACACGACCCAATGAACCACCTAAATGCACAGGTTTACCAGTGACTACACCCGTAACTGTATGACCTTTGATACTTGAATACGTATCCATCATCCAACCCATAATGTTGGCATTCGTTCCAACATCTGGTGCTGGAATATCAATTTGAGGACCGATAATTGGACTGATTTCACTGGTAAAGCGACGAGTTAAACGCTCTAACTCGCGTGGAGATAGCTCTTTTGGATTAACACGGATACCACCTTTTGCACCACCAAATGGGAGATTAAGTACTGCAGTTTTAATGGTCATCCATGCAGATAGTGCCATGACTTCATTTAACTCAACGTCCTGATGATAGCGAATACCGCCTTTACCTGGACCACGTGATAAATTGTGTTGTACACGATAACCTTCAAAATGACGGATAGAACCATCATCCATCACGATTGGAACATCAACGATTAATGTACGCTTTGGCGTTTTAAGGGTATTAATAAAATTACTTAAATCAGCATCAAGATAAGGTGCCACTCGATCAATTTGAGTGAGATAAGTTTGCCAAGCACCGCCATGTTGACCCGTATATGATAAAGACATCATTTATTCCTTAATTAATCAGTTTTCCCTGTTATCTATAGATTCCCTTTGATTCAAAAGAGAATCCTTTCACTCCATCGTTCCATGACTACATTAGTGACTTGCGCTGACAACGTTAAAAATGTTTGGAGCTTCTATTAGCACTATTATTAATAATCAAAATGATTCACAAAATTCTTTAAAATAATTAAAATGAGATAATTTTTATCAATTTGCTAATAGAAAATATCAAAATGAATAATGTTGATCATATTATCTTAGGATTGCTCAAAGATAATGCACGGATGTCGATCACGGACTTAGCTGCGAAAGCACGCGTTTCACGTGCCACGGTTCAAAAGAGAATCGAGTACATGGAAAGCACAGGCATCATTACAGGCTATACGGTTCGTTATCGCCCAAATGTTGAAAAAAATATCATTCGTGCATGGATGAATGTCATGGTCGAAGGCACTAAGGCACAAGCAGTAATCCGAGAACTCCGCTTAGAATCGGCAGTTGAACGTGTACATACCACCAATGGTAAATGGGATATTTTGGTCGAATTACAGTCCGATAGTTTAGAAAATTTCGACAAAGCATTAGAAAGAATTCGTAATATTTCAGGAATTTACAATAGTGAAACCAGTATTTTATTATCGACTTATAAAACTTAAACTTGATCTAGCTTTGTTTGGTTTTGACTAATCAGTTGAAGTAACCTTTAGAGCAAATCTAATCCAAAATCGTGCTTGTTCCCTCCTTTAAAAAGCGGGAACAAACAAGGACTATTTTCTCATTCAAAATGATCATGAGTAGTTAAATCTTCTAGCATGTTTAAGTTTGTTTAACCCATTATGCTTAAAGCGTTATCCAATTTTTTTGATGTTTCTAAACTAAATTTAAGCACCGCATTAAAATTATTTTTTTCAGTGGATGTCACAAAGAAAATACTGCCATTTTTAAGCAAGTGCAAAGCCAACAATTTATTTGCAGTCCATAGCAACATCATACGTGGCTCGGACTCTCCGATATAACTTAAAGCAGTTTCTGACTCTACAAACAAACTAGATGCACATGCTGCGGCTTCATCACCCGAGATTTGTCCATGCATCGCCAGAACCAAACCATCAGGGCTAGACAGAGCAGCTCCCGAAAAACCTATACATTGTTCACATTCACGTAAGGTTTTTTCAATAAACACCATTGCTGTTCTTGAAAATTGACCAATCATTTTTTTTCTCTCCCGCACGACCATTCATCAAGTAAATTTTTACTGGATAATTACTAAAGCTTTATCCATCAACGCATTATTTTGAACAAGCTTTGCACGCCAATTTTCCAAGACGCGCATGAAATCTCACCATAGTGCCTTGCTCAATTTCCGCCTCACAATAATCACAAACTGTTGCTTCATCTAACTGACATTCTTCATATTTTTCAGTGTCTACTAATAAATCACCAACTTGTTTTAACCAAGCTTGGGATTTGACAATATCGTTTTTAAATTGCAGCTCATAACGTTCAAATTGTTCAATCAAATCAGCCGATAGTTTGTGTTCTAATAAAGTTTGATGCATCAGTAACATACGGTGCTCAAATAACTCATCTGAGATCACCATCCAATGATGTGAATTTCTTGGTTGCTCACCAAAGAAAGTCGCCTCACCTGTAATTAACTGTTTTAAAAATGCAAATTGTTTTCCAATAATTCGATCTATAGTTACTCTTTCAAAAAATGGAGCAAGTTGCTGATCGGCATATACTTTCTTATAGAATTCGGTCAAAATTTTTCTGACTGTATGATCCCCGCCCAACGCTTCCCATAAGGCTGGATTGATCGCTACATCGTTTTCGATTATGACTTGAGGTGCGCTAATTGGGCCTTTCAGGTAGAACTCATTTCCTAACTGATCCAAGCCTTGCTCTTTAACCCACTCCATATCTTTTTTAGCAATTTCAATACTCAGAGATGTTTCTTGCTCAGGATCACTCACTAATTTTGCTAAAATTGAGTGCTGTTTTGAGATGTCAGTTACATAAACATGCTGACCTTTTTGATAAGTCAGTTCTCTATAAGGCTCTGCTTGAATCAGACTATGATCTGCTTGTGAAATTGATGACAAAACCATACATTGCGTTATGCTGTCTTCGTCTGACTTCGCAACTAATTTCATATCCGTTGTTGGAACACACTGACACGCGAGTAAATAGTTTTGCCCTTGATGCGTGGTGGGTAGCCTACGACTTGCCTGTTCAGGAATGTCACCAGAAATACATTTCAACATGCAACGATGGCATACACCGCTTTTACATGAAAAATCGATTTCTATACCTGAACGCTGAAAGCATGCTAAAACCGTTTCGTCAGCTTTACTTTCAATCGTATATCCTGCAAATTCAAGACGCGGCATCACGCTCACCTTTTTGAAAATTCATCATGAAGTTCATCGTTGTTTTAAGCAAAGTTAGACTTTGCTTAAAACATACGCATCGACTGAATTATGCGTGGAACGCGCGTTCAATCGTTGGTAAAGCAATACGAGCCTTAGTCAACACCATGCCTAAGTTCGCACCTTTACGGCAAACAAAACATACGATCTCGTTTTGATCTTTGGTACGAATAAATACGTGGATCAAGTTTTCACTATTCACGATAATTTCTTGGAAGTGATAATTATCTTCATCCATCAAACCACGTGATTTTTTAAAGATTTTCTCAATTGCGACAACATTCGGCCCCTGAAAAAGATCAGCTGTAGCGGCAGCTAAAAAATCAAACACTTCCGAAGGATGTGAATCAACCGTTTTAATACTTAAAATCATTCCTGAATTTAAATCTACAAAACCAGCTGCGAGACAGTTTGGTACGCTGGTCATTGCACGTTGTAAAGCATCATCTAACATCTTATTTTCCCCTTGTATGGCGAGTTACGCCTTGCTAACCAACACATTAGAATCAATGTGTTTTTCTAAAAAAATTGAAAAATCATACAAAAAATCAATCTGTTGCTCAGATTGAATCATCAAGTAATTCAGAGAACGTATATATTCGATTGCCTCAAGTGCAGTCTTTTGAAGCCTTGCTTTCCATAAAAAGTAAACAGCCAACATCGTTCCTGTTCGCCCCAAACCTGCTTTACAGTGCAAAGCAATGGATTTGCGATGAGATATTTTTTGATCAATAAATAGACAAAACTGATAAGCATCCTGCAAAGATGGAACAGACATATCGTCAATCGGGAAATGTGAAACGGTTATGCCAAATTCAGCGGCTAGATCAGGGTTAAAACTTTCCTCGGTTAGTGATACCAAATCAGTAATTCCAACATCCTGTAAATACTTCAAATCAAGTGCCGTCTCTCGAACTACTCCAGGACACGGACAACCAGCAAGCCGTCCGCGAATTAGCCAAACAAATCCCAAAGGGCCTCTAGCTTGGTTTTTTGCATCAGCTTCGTGTTCTAAAAAATCAACGTGTTGCAGATTGGTGTCTGTATCTTCACGACTTTGGATTTTCTGCGAGCAGTCTAAAATTGGTTCATTTGATATTTGATCAACGTCTACTAAAGGTTTAGCTAAACTCAAATGTTTTGAAGTCGCTACTTGGAGATTCATCAACGATTGCTCTTGTCGATCTAACTCTTCAGCAGAAAGCTCCGCACAGGACCCGGTTCTCAGAAATTGTTTCGTCATCTCGTGTTGAGGATGTTCAAAAAAAGCTTCCGCTGAGCTAATTTCTTGTATGCAACCATTTGCTAATAAACCAACGTAATTGGCTAATTTTTTAGATCGTTGAATATGGTGAGATACAATCAAAATCGGGATTTTTTTGGCAATTTTTCGGATTAAATCATGCACAAAAATCGCATCGGAATCAGATAACCCCACCGTTGGTTCATCAATCATCAACAGTGCTGGCTCTGACAACAAGGTATATAAAATTGCTAAATTCTTTGCTTCATGGCGTTCTAAAGTTGCCGTCGATTGGTGAAGCTTTGCCAGAATCCAAGTTTGATCATACTGATCGCATAACTGCTGAATTAGACGGATTTGTTGTTGTAAATCTAAGCTCGAACGATTAGGTAAATGTGAAAGAATATTTTCTTTAACAGTCTGTGTAATATGAATTAATTTTTGCTGAACTAAGGCAGGTTTTTTATCAGAGTCGAATAATGAATAGCCATTGTAAGTGATCTCACCACTGAACTTGAGTTGAGGATTTCCTTGATTCAGACCCGCAAGTGTACGCAGTAAAGTTGATTTACCTGTTCCAGAAGGTCCCATTAAAATAGTAATCCCTTGGCTTAAAACCTTTAAATTTAAAGATCTTAAAATTTTCTTCCCTGAGATTTCTAAATTAAAATTTTTTATCGAAAGTGTTGAATCCTCATCCACTTATCAACCCCAATAACCATCAAAAAGCAAATGCAAAAAATAAAAACAATTAAGATACAATTTATAACACAAATAACATAATTTATCACGGTAATAATTAGTCTAATTTTCAAAACATTTTTTCTCAATTTTATTCTTTGATGCGACCCCGCTCTTCATAGCAAATTTTTTCTTCTAAACAACAATATGATGTATTTTCAATCAAATTCTTTATTTTATTTCAATTTAAGTAAATGACTTGATTGCTGTAGCGAGTTTATTGTCCGTTGGATTAATTGAAGTGCAAGAATCTATTAATCGATCAAATTACATAGAAATTAACGTTCAAATCCATAATATTTGTGCTATGATACTCGTTCATATATGGGGGTGTTATTGGCTTCGACGCTGGTGATGAAGCTCATAGATGCATGCCGAGAGCGCATTTTCTCTCGTAAATAAAATTTGCATTTAAATAGTCGCAAACGACGAAACTTACGCTCTAGCTGCCTAAGGGCAGCTTGTCCGCTTCCTAGAATACTTGTGGTTTAGGAACCCGACCGAAGCGCACGCACACAAGTCCGTATAGAGCCAAGCCTCGGGGCTTTATACCAAACTTAGAGGATCGCACCTTGTACCCTGTTCGTCGGGTCACATGGTGTTAAAACAATAGACGATATCTAAGCATGTAGTATTCTCGAGTGTAGTGCTGGCGGACGCGGGTTCAACTCCCGCCACCTCCACCAAATACCTTCCAAAACATGGCAAAATATGCCAAGTTTCAAAGACAAAAGGCTTGACCCTAAACGGATTAAGCCTTTTTTCTTGCCTAAACATAACCAAACATAACTAGCTATAGTGTACATGTACCGTGTACACTATCTTGTACATCGCACATTTTATTGAACTCACTGGTGTACAAGCCATGAAAAGAATAGATATAAAACGCCGTCCCCTTTCTGACACCGTACTTTCTAACCTAGAACCTGAAGAAAAAGAATATCGAGAATTAGACGGTGATGGCCTATATTTCCGTGTAAAGCCTGATGGTAAAAAAGCATGGTTATTCAGATACAAAAAGGCTGATGGTAAATGGTCATGGCTTGGGATAGGTACTTATCCTGAATTATCTGGAAAAGGTGCAAGAAAAAAAGCATCCGAAATTATTAAAGATATTTCACACGGCGATAATCCAATCATTACCAAACAGGAAAGAAACCGCCAAGAACTTGAACAAAACAATGCCACCTTTCAAATACTAGCTAGAGAGTGGTTAGACACTAAAGTTAATACTTGGGTGAGTGATACAATGACCAGGAATAAAGGCGCATTGGAAAAACATATATTCCCTGTTTTTGGCAAACGCTTGTACACCACGATCAAGCCAATTGAATGGATGAATCATTTACAAAGTATTCAACAGAAGCAAGGCATCTATGAACAGGTCAACCGTGTTCGGGCAATGTGCCGAGATATTTACGACTATGCAAAAGTCACTGGTCGTATCGACTACAATCCATTAGAGGGTATTCAGAAGTATTTGCAGCAAGGTAAAAAGGAAAACATGGCTCATGTGAGTGAACAAGAGTTACCTACTTTAATTCGAGCAATCAATAATTACCCTACATTGGATGTGAGAACTGGTTTACAGCTTTTAGCTATGTTGTTTTGTCGTCCAAGTGAATTAAGACAAGCTAAATGGGATGAGTTCGACTTTGATAATGCTTTATGGAATATCCCTGAAGAACGTATGAAGAAACGCCGTGAGCATGTTGTACCTTTATCTAAACAAGCGATTGCAATCCTCCAAGAATTGAAAAGCTATGAAACCAATTCTGAGTTTGTATTTCCCAGTAGATCCGACAAGAGTAAACCTAAATCAGATGCGGTATTTATTATGGCATTACGGCGTTTAGGTTATGAAGGCAGGCAGACACCTCATGGCTTTAGGCATATTGCTAGTACCCTTCTAAATAACAAAGGCTTTGATGAACGGCATATTGAAGCAGCTTTGGCACACGTTAAGGATGGTGTAGCTGGCGTTTATAATAAAGCTCAATATTTAGAGGACAGAGCCAATATGATGCAATGGTATGCAAATTATCTTGAAGAAATTGCAGATCAAAGCATTATCCAGTTCAAGAAAGTAAAGTGACATACCTTGTCGCGCTAATGCCAAGATATACACATATATAGTTCAATATCGTTTATATTCAGTTTGCTAAGCCTAGCTCGACGGTGCGAAAGTCGGATACCCAATCCGATTGGCTTAGCTCCTATTTTGGGGTGCTGTGGGAGGCAGAATGAAGAATTTCTATACTTTAGAAGAGGTGTTATCTGTCTCAGATGAGCCATTATCTCTCTTAGATATTATTGATTATTGCCGAAGAAGCATGCTGCATCCGTGTGTATATCTTGATGGTAATTTAGTCTGTATAGAAGAAACTCGCGAACACCATAGTGAGGATAAAAGAGATTATCCTGAACATGTAGTGGAGGCTAAATGGCACGTACCATTTCAAGGATATGTTTTTAGTCAGGATCTGATTGAGCAATTACGATCAAAAAACCAAACTTTTAATCTATTAAAAATTGATCAAATTATATCTCAATATTCTGAAATACCACTTAATGAACCAGAACTTAACCAATCTCTTCACGTATATGAGCGTAGGTATGATGATGACGTTAAGGATTTTTTTTGGATTAGGGATATGAAGGATGAGGAATACAAAGGAATTGAATATTCTAAAAAAGAGATAGTGTTTCATATTGAAGAGTTAAAAAGAATAAATTTTAATGATCCTGATAAAAGAAAGTTTGACGCCTTACGGCGTGAATACAATCATGAAGAATATAAACATCTACTATTCTCAAAACCATCATTCTCAATTCATGAAGCAGCTTCAATTGTTTCTATGAATAATCCGCTATTCGTAGAAGTTTATCGAGATCAACCGAATTTCGTTAAATACTTTCAGCATTATTTACATTCTTATAATTTAATTAGCTCATGGTCTAAAGATGGCATTTTAGGTGAATCAGAAATGATCCCTGCTGAATTATTAAAAGAGACTCTTAAGAAAAACAAAATTCTTATCCAGAGTTTTAATGCGCATCTAATAATAATGGAAGAAGGTAATCTCACTGTCGAGCACAAAAGAATTAATGAGCAAAATGAAGAAATAGAAAGACTGAGAGAAACTATTAAAAACTTAAATACACAAATTGAGCAATTACAGTCGGAACAATCATTAGAGCCAGTAAAGTCATATAACCTACTAGATTTAATTCTAGACAGCACTGACAATGAAAGATACGCGCCTGATCTAGCTTATGCTATTCAATTATGGGAATCAGTTTATGTTACTAATCCCAAATCAGGCAAGCATAGTAATAAAGCAAATATTTGGATCAAAAATAATACACCCTATTCCGGCGATCGAGATGATACGTATACGCGCAGACTACGAGATATAACATCACCGTTAATTGGATGGCATGATGATAGAAAAAAATTATTAATCAATAATTAACTAAGCTATTGAATTTTATAACCTTAAAACTACGTACGTAAAATTACGTCCGTAGTTTTTTGCATTTACGTGCTATGCGTCCGTACGATCGAAACTGTTTAGATACAACCATGTTCTTGCAAACTTGGTTATCAACATGGTTCAAACAAAACCAATCCGAATTCAATTTGGTACTGCTTGTCAGCTACTTGATGTAACACGAGAATCTCTTCGCCATACGATCCGTAAAGATCCTTCATTTCCACGACCAATGAAAATGGGCACCTCAAAACAAGCACCCGTTTTCTTTGATTATCAGGATATTGTTGAATGGCACAATAACAAGAAAGAAGCTGCTGCTGCTCCAATGGAGGCTTAATTATGAATACCTCCCTTACTTCTCTTTTGCCTTCTCAACAAATGCTTAGTTCAGATATTTCAGCTATTACTAACATCCGCTTAGATTCTGTCAAAAGAACAATCGAACGTTTAGCTGAACGGCGTGTCATTACTTTACCACCAACGGTGGAAAAGCCTACAGCCGGGCGTACAAGCACTGAATATGTATTTTCAGGTGAACAGGGAAAGCTTGACTCAATTACTGTTGTTGCTCAGCTTTGCCCTGAATTTACTGCTGCTATGGCTTTGTTGCACAAAGATTTGAAAGGCAAAGCGCCCCTAATTGAGCCAAATTTAAGGCGTAACTTGGGTAAGTGGTCGACCTAATTCCGTAAATCTGTTGAGGACTGCTACA
>NZ_JBPKBJ010000090.1:10722-12455 GCF_051390655.1 Acinetobacter sp. P1(2025) | reverse complement strand
ACTTGATAATTAGTATATTGTGAGGTTGTATTTAACAATGCTGTTGCAGGTTAACAGTAAATAGATAACGTTAAGTATGTTTTTTTGATCAGCGCAAAATCATAAAACTGTATTTTTCATAAATACAACATAAATTTGACAACATCACAATAATGGTAATTGATATGGCGAATGCAGAAGTAACAGTTTATGATGCGAGCACTGGAAAGATAACAGGTACAAAAGCATCTTTCACGACACCCTCGGAAATTAAGACATCACCGAATGAAATTTTGCAACTTAGATTAAATCAAAATTTAATAAATGGCTCAGAACAAATTGGTAATGATTTGGTTCTTTATGCCGAAGGTACTGGTCTGGAAAACAAAATTATTATTAAAGATTACTTTGATAATAAGGTGAAACTTGTTGTTGAAGATGCTGAAACAGGAAAGCTCTCCTTAGCTAATGTGCCAGAAGGTGCTTTCACTGGTTTGGCATTTACACCAATTGACTCAATTGATCAGGTGGTTACTGGCACAGAGTCAGATAGTAATATGCCTGGATGGGTGTTGCCTGTATTAGGCGTGGCTGCTGCTGTTGGTGTTGGTGCTGCTCTTGCTGAGAATAAGAGCAGTAGTCATCATGATTCAAGTCCTAATCCTACAGACCCAACTGATCCTACAGACCCAACTGATCCTACAGACCCAACTGATCCTACAGACCCAACTGATCCTACAGACCCAACTGATCCTACAGAACAACCTTCATTATGGGATGTGATCAAAGACTTTGTTGACGGTCAAATTAATCATTGGAAAGATATTATTAATCAAATTAAAGAACTTCCAAGTTTTAAAGTGATTGGAGATGTCTTTGATTTAATTGGTAAAGCAATAAAAGGTGGTTTTGACACAGTTGTAGGTGGAATTAAAACTTTCTTTAAAGGTGGTTTTGAACTCTTAGAGGGTATTGGTCAAAAAATCAGTCTTACTGTTAAATTTGGCTCAAGCATGCTCGCACAGGGATTTGATTTTATTGTTGATGTTATAAAGTTTCCAGCTTTGTTGATTAGTAATCCACTGAAAGCACTTAAAGAATTATTGGATTTTGATCATATTGGAACATTTGTTTCAACAGTGAAAAACTTCGCTACTGATATGTGGGGAGCGTTTACAGGTACTATTTCTAATGTGTTTAATACATGGAAAACATATTTTGGTGAAACAAAAGCATTTTTAAGTGATGCATTTAATGATTTGATGAATATTTCATTCATTGATTTATTGCGTTTCCCGTTAGATTTGTTTAGTGCTGGAAAATCTGTTGTTGGTGGTTTTATTTCTGGATTTGTGGATTTTGTAAAATTTATCCCAGAATCAATTGAGGCACTATTAAAAGGTGGTCTTGGTCTTGGAGATTTTATTAAAGATGCAACAGACTTCATTGGTAACCTATTTAGTGGTGATGGTGTTATTGGATCATTTGTAGGAACAATCAAAGATGTGCTCTTCGGTGAAGGTTCAATCATTGGTTCAATCGTTAATACGATTAAAGACACAGTGAGTGGTATCTTTGGTGAAGGTTCAATCATTGGCTCAATCGTTAATACGATTAAAGACACAGTGAGTGGTATCTTTGGTGAAGGTTCAATCATTGGTTCAATCGTTAATACGATTAAAGACACAGTGAGTGGTATCTTTGGTGAAGGTTCAATCATTGGTTCAATCGTTAATACGATTAAAGATACAGTG
>NZ_JBPKBJ010000090.1:0-10634 GCF_051390655.1 Acinetobacter sp. P1(2025) | reverse complement strand
GTACTTCGGTGAAGGTTCAATCATTGGTTCAATCGTTAATACGATGAAAGATACAGTGGGTGGTATCTTCGGTGAAAACTCTCTATTAGGTAATATTGGTAATGCGAAGACTGCTTCTTCAGTTGAAGATTTAGTTGTAGATGATACTCATATCAACTTAGATGCATTATTACCTGCAACAGAAACGGTTGGTGTTGCTTTAGCAACTGAGATGCCAGTTGCTGTGAATTCGACACCTGAGCTTCTAATGGCGATGAATGATCAACAATATCATGTTGCCTAATTGATGTTATAAAGCAAAGGCTATTTATATAGTCTTTGCTTTTTTATAAGTGACATTTGTTTACTCAACAATCATGGTTTTCGTGATCATTTATGAAAATTTATCAGTATTTCAATACATAAGAGCCGTTAAGGTTTAGCAATGAAAAAAAAACAAGTTTGTATTTGTATTGGCGCTATTTTAGTAATGATGCCAACAGTTCAACACGCTAAAATTTATCCGGTATCTTTTGAGGAAGATAAAGCACCACAAGATCAAAGTTTAATCAAGTCTAATGTGGTAGCTAACTCCTCTGATACTTCAGTAAAATCTTTCAATACAAATAATCAAAATGTATTAAATAATTCTTCTGTGGGTAGTAAAAAAATTAATACACCGGATAAAGCTAATTTAAATATTCAGGGAAATATTAGTTTTCAAAAAAATGTAGGAAATTCAAATGAAATAGTTTGGGGCTCTACAATCAATGTGAAAAATAAAAGTGAATTTATTAAAAAAGGTGAAGGTGTGTTTTTTAGTAGATGGAAACACAATGATGAAAAATATTACCTTACAGATGTCTTAAGGCGAGCTGTAGATTGGAATCCATCAATTAAATTAGCAGATAGTGGGGTTAAGTTGAGTGAAATTTCAATTAAAACAGCAAAGTCAGCATATTACCCAAAAGCCTCAATGAAAGTGGAAACTGGATATGAGGATGATTCATATGGCAATACACCATTTAAATCAGATTTGGTACTTGACGTATCTCAAATGATTTATGACTTTGGAAAAACCAAAAGTAATGTTGGTTTGGCTCAAGCAACACTAGGAAAAGAATCGAAATTATTTAAATCAAGTTTAGATGACGTTGTTTATACAACATCAAAAGCTTATCTGGAAATTGTTCGCTATAATTTTTTGGTTAAAATTGCAGAAGATCAAGTTAAGGGGCTTGAGGAATTAAATCGCATTGCTAAAAGAAGGACTGAATTAGGGGCAAGTGCATATTCTGATTATTCTCAATCTCAGGATAGTTTAGCGGAAGCTGTCTCAGCCGTATTTGAATATAGAAGTCAACTTCGAAAATGGATAGCAACATTAAATACGATAACTAATAAAGATATTGGGGATCATATTTATTTAAGATTTAATCACTCAGACTCTACTAAGGTTTGCAGTGATATTAATGTGAATAAGATTAACCCATCTAAAGTGGAGCTTGCTGAAGCACAAGTTGAAATGGCTGAAAAACAATTAGATGCAGCCAAAGCCAATTTATTTCCAACACTTTCATTAGTACCTCGCTACTCATATGAAATAGCAGGTGAGGATAATTATTATAATGTTGATCGTGATAAAGGTCGTGCAGGTATTTTATTGAAATTAGATGTGCCCCTTTTTCAAGGTGGCGCACTAATATCAAAAAAACAAGAGGCGCAACAAGCTTTAATCTCAGCAAAATATAATGTCGATACAGAAAAATATAAAGCTAGAGAATCATTACTTGAAGCATCTAGTCAGATTGATAATATTTTAAATAGCTTAGAGTCAAAATTTTATAAAGAAGATTATACCGTCAAAACGAGGGATTTATATAAGTTGCAGTTTATTGAGTTGGGGAATAGATCATTTCTAGATTTATTGTCGGCTGAACGATCAATTTACAATAACCAAATGAATATTATTAACTCTTACTATAATATCGACTCTTTGGCATTAGAGTGCTTATATCAGTCTGGTAAATTAAATACGTTATTGCCTTATGCATATAACACAACAACTGTAACATTGAATAAATAGGGGCTAATAATGTTTAAAAAGTTATCTAGAATAAAAGAATTTATTAGCTCCGTTTTTTTTGATAAAGAAAATAAGCGAAATAAAGTTGAAGATGAGCAAATCTTAAATCAGATTCATATTTTAGAAGATGGGAATAATGTCAGTGCAAGTAAGGCAACAAATATTATAATTGTTGTATGTGGTTTCTTGTTTGTATTTTTTTTATGGGGTTACTTTTTTAAAATTGATGAAGTTTCTAAAGGTGAAGGTAAAGTTATTCCAAGTTCGAAAGAGCAAACAATTCAATCAATGGATGGCGGTATTTTATCTTCAATATCAGTAAAAGAGGGTGATATCGTTAAAACAGGCGAGGTGATTGCAACTTTAGATCAAATTCGTACAACTTCAAATTTGCAAGAAACTTTCGCAAAATATAATGCTGCTTTAGCTGCACAGGCTAGACTTTATTCTGAAGTAAATAACATCCCCCTTAAATTTCCAAAAGAATTAAATAAATTACCAGATTTAATTCAAGCAGAGACGAATTTATATCATTCTAGAGTAGAAAACTATAAAGCATCATTAAAAAATATTGCAGATTCTCGTAGTTTAATAGAAAGCCAGCTTTCAATTAATAAGCGCTTGGCTGAAGAGGGGGCTGCAAGTCGGGTAGATGTAATTAATCTTGAGCGACAAATTGTTGATCTAAATATGAAGCAAGCTGATTTACAGAATCAGTTTGTTGTCCAGGCTAGACAAGAATTTACTCGAATTAAAGCTGAAGTAGAAGCGTTAGCACCAATTATAGTTAGTCGTAAAGATATGGTGGAAAAATCAAGTATAAAATCTCCTGTGTATGGAATTGTTAAAGATATCCAGGTAACGACCGTTGGCGGTGTAATTCCACCAAATGGGACTTTGATGAATATTGTTCCTTTAGATGACAAACTTTTGATTGAAGCACAAATTTCACCTAGAGATGTTGCTTTTATAAGGCCTGATCAAAATGCTCAAGTAAAAATTACTGCTTATGATTATTCGATTTACGGCACATTAGCAGGAAAAGTAGTCACAATTTCACCAGATACAATTAAAGATGAAGTCAAACCTGATGTTGTTTATTACCGTGTTTACATACGTACAGATAAAGATTATTTAATAACCCCTGGTGGGATTAAGCATTATATAACTCCTGGTATGGTCGCGACTGTAGATATTAAAACAGGTCAAAAAACTATTTTACAATATTTAATGAAACCATTTAATAAAGTTAATGAAGCTCTGCGTGAAAGATAAATTCTTTTTTAATTAAATGGGTTATGTATAAAATTGGTTGGAAAATAAATGAATAAAGAAATTCTTGAAAATTTTAGTGACGATATTTTAGATAGTGCAGATTATGAGCGCTTAGAAGTATTTAAAGAGTGGAAAGATGGTATTTTAGCTATTGCAAAACATTATCGTATAGATGTTTCTGCGCAAAATATTTATAACACTTCTTTGTGGAATCAGAATTTATCTGATTTTGATGTAATACGTACCATGTCTAAAAAAGCGAATTTGGGGGTGCGTGTTCAACCAATTAAATCTGTAAAATTTAGTCCGTGGTTATGTCCTGTTCTTGCAAAATTTAACGATGGTCATGTGGCGATTATCAAATCTATTAACAAAGGCAATAATGAAGTTTTATTATCGTTTATCCATGATCAAGGTTTAGATTGCATATTTAGCTATGAGGCGCTGCTTGAATTTGTTAAAGATATTTATGTTCTTCGTCCTTTAATTAATATTCCAGATAGTAGGATTGATAGCTATATTAAACCTGTCGAAAAGTTTTGGATTTGGCGTATTATTTTTTCAGATATGAAACCGTATGCCTATGTTATCGTTGCTGCATTAATGGTGAATTTACTTGGTTTATCTGGAATTCTTTATTCTATGCAAACTTATGACAGAATCATTCCAGCACAATCTTATCCAACAATGTGGGTTTTGTTTATTGGTGTTTTACTGGCATATATATTGGAGTATTGCTTACGCTTAATGCGTTATAGCGTCATAGATGTACTTGGGAAAAAAGCTGATATAAAAATATCAGATCGAGTATTTGGTCATTCTTTACGAATACAAAATACTGCAAGACCAAAATCTACTGGTACTTTTATTGCACAAATCCGTGAATTAGAAGGAATTCGAGAATTACTTACATCCTCTACGATTGTTTCATTTATTGATTTACCATTCTTCTTTATTTTTGTTGCAATTATCTACTTCATTGGTGGAATTGTCTTTGTCGTACCTTTAATGGGTATGCTGTTAATGATTATTCCAGGGTTATTGTGTCAGAAAAAATTGGCTGAATATGCAACAGCATCGGCACGCGAAGCAAGCCTAAGAAATGCAATGCTTGTAGAAACAGTACAAGGATTAGATGATATTAAAGTTTTGCAAGCTGAACAACGATTTCAACAACAATGGTTTCATTATACTTGCATAACATCAGATAAAAGTTTAGAGCTTAAACATCTTACACATAAATTGAGCACGTGGACTGCAACTGTTCAAAACCTTGTTTTTGCAACAGTTGTCTTGGTTGCAACTCCACTAGCAATGAATGGTGATTTAACAGTTGGGGCAATGGTCGCTTCCGCAATTCTAAGTTCTCGTATGATGGCACCAGTCACTCAAATTTCTAATTTAATTACACGATGGCAACAGGTAAAAGTTTCAATTGAAAGTTTAGACGCAATTATGCAGCTACCAACTGATTCTCCAGAGTTTGCTAAACAAGTACATTCTGTAAATATTAAAGGTAATTATAAATTTGAAGATGCCTTGTTCACATATGGTGGGGGAAATTCAAGACCTATTCTATATATAAATGAACTTGAAATAAAAGAAGGCGAAAAGATCGCAATTTTAGGTCGTAATGGGTCAGGTAAATCGAGTCTATTAAAAGCTTTAGTTGGCTTGTTGCAAACAACTAAAGGTGTTGTAAAGATTGATAATATTAATATCAATCAATTAGACCCTTCAGATTTGAGAAGAGATGTCACGTATTTATCTCAGGATTCTAGATTATTTTATGGCTCGATCCGAGATAATTTAACTTTAGGTTCTCCATTGGTAACTGATCAAGAAATTATGAATATCATGTCTTTTACTGGAATTAAAAAGTTTATAGATCAATTACCAAATGGATTGGACTATATGATTCATGAGGGAGGACATGGACTTTCGGGTGGTCAATTACAATCTTTATTGTTAGCACGCACGATGCTAAGAAGTCCAAACGTAATTTTGCTCGATGAACCAACAGCCTCTTTAGATGATATTGCTGAAAAAGAGTTTGTTGAAAACTTAGGCAATTGGACTCAAGGAAAGACGTTAATTGTTGCGACTCATCGTAAGAGAGTTTTGGATATAGTGGATCGAATTATTATTGTTTCTGATGGTCAAATATATAAAGATCAGTTGAAAAGTGAAATTAGTTATTAGTTATTAGTTATTAGTTGTGCTTAATATATTGTTTATTATATTTTAATAGTTTAAATTTTGGTATAATTTTACCGTATTTTTATAGTTTTTATTTAAAAAATGGTTGGAGTGAAAAAACGATGAATAATCCAGATGTGAAAAATGTAGTTTTGGGTAATAAAAACTTTCAAGTTTTAAAGTTGGAGCCTTGGAAGCGTTTAATGTTTTTAGCAGATTTGCAGAAAGATTTTTTAACACCTGCGTTAAAGGAAATGGGTGCTTCAGATGTTAAATCTTTAGTAGGTGACAGTGAAACTAATATTGATGCTATGGCATTAATATCTAGTTTTTCTCAAGTTATTGATGGTCAAAGCATTGAAAAATGGGCTAAACGCATTGCTTCAGAGGGTATGTTGATTCAAGTTAGAGAGGATAATCAACGCGTTCGTATTGCATTTGCTGAATTTAGTAAGGTTTTTGAATCTCCAGCAGATATTTTAAATATATTTAAAGAGGCAATTTTATTTAATCTTGGAGATGTAAAGGAGTTAATGAAAACTGTGCAAAACCAAGTTGGTAATAAACCTAAATCTTAATAGTTTTATTTATCTTAACAAAGTAATTATTTTAATTACTTTGTTAAATAATATCGAATGTCACTACTATGTTTAAATACTATATATTTGCATTAATAATGCTTCTATCTCAAAGTTCTTTTAGTAAAACTGAGTATATTGCTTCTGAGGTAAGTGAACAGTCAGAAGATAAAATGATGCAGATTTTATTATTATTAGAACCAATTGAAATTTCAAAACATCAACAGAATACTATAAATAATATAAAGTTAGATAATAAAAAACTGTTATCAGTTTTGCATGTAAAAAATAAAGAATATAATTTGGAAATTGAAGATTTTGAGGATTTAAAAAATAAAATAATTACTGAAAAAAATAATGAAAACTTATTTATTGTTTCTAAGATACAACAACAAAAAGTTACTTTTAATGAAAGCTTTAATGAGTTTGATCAGGTTATTGCTAATGCCGCAAAAAAATACCAATTAGATCATGCTTTAATTAAAGCAATAGTTTCAGTCGAGTCTAGTTTTAATCCTTATGCATCTTCTCCTGTCGGAGCTAAGGGGCTAATGCAATTAATGCCAGCAACAGCAAAGCGTTTTAATGTAAAAAACTCTTTTGATGCGCATCAAAATATTCAAGCTGGTGCACAATATTTAAGTTGGCTAATAAATAAATTTGGTGGAAACCTAACTTATGCACTTGCTGCATATAATGCTGGTGAAGGAAATGTTCAAAAGTATGGAGGGGTTCCTCCATTTAAAGAAACACAGCTGTATGTAGTTAAAGTATTGGGATTGTATAAGCAGTATAGATAGTTGGTTTAGTGAGTATTAATGAATTTGAAAAGTATGAGAAGGAAAAAAACAAATAGGGCAAATTGAACCGTACTGGGTTTATCGGAGAGAAGTTTTTAATATCTAAATTTATGTAACTATAGAGTATACCCTAAAGTTACAATCTGAAAGTTCATGAAATTATGTATCATTTAAATGATTTTTAATCATAAATAACATGTAACTTTAGTATTAAAGATTTATAATTTACGAAATTGTTCATTTTTATCCAATTGGGGCGTGAAAAATTGAAAGGCCAAAAAGTAGGGTATATCCGGGTAAGTTCTGTCGAGCAAAACACTGGACGTCAACTTGAGGGAATTGAAGTCGACCGGATTTTTGTTGACCGTGCTTCAGGTAAAAATACTGACCGACCTAAATTTCAGGAAATGTTGAACTATGTCCGGGAAGGGGACAGGGTGATTGTACATTCCATGGATCGTTTTGCGCGAAGCCTGAAAGATTTGGTCACTGAAGTAGATAAACTGGTCAAACGAGGGATTGCCATCCAGTTTGTAAAAGAAAATATTACTTTTACGGCCGAATCCACCCCGATGGATAATTTGATGCTGCAATTGATGGGTGCTTTTGCACAGTTCGAACGTGAGATCATTTTAGAGCGGCAAAAGGAAGGAATAAAACTCGCCTCTGCTCAGGGGAAGTACAAAGGTCGGGTGCATAAACTAAAGCCTGACCAAGCTGAAGCTTTACGACAAGCATGGAGGGAAGGGAAGTATCCATCAAAAATGGCATTAGGAAAAGCTTTTGGGATTAGTCGTCAGGCGGTATACCGATATTTACAAGTTAGTGAATAGCTTATTGGGATTGGCAACTAAATTTAGTTTAACTTATAAAAATCATGAAACATTGTTCGAATTTTAAGCGTGGAACATAAATAATCAATAAAAAGCCGCTCTGGTACCCTATGCCCCACAACGGCTTGATCTAATATACTGAAATTTAATGATAAATATCAAGTATTTCGTATAAGGTGTATTATGTTAATTTTAGTTTCACTGCATAATATTCGCTTCTATATTTTCAACTACGTCACATATATTTTCGATAAGTTCTTCAATCATTTGATCTGTAATATTGGTACGACTTCCATCAACTCCATATCCACCCCTATGAGCACAATCATGGCGGATTTCTACACAGTTGATAAAATACTGAGACTGAACTTCTGTCATAAGACTATGATTCAAGAATTCATAAAATAAATCTTTAGCTGTACCAACGTTATGGAAACTAATCTGATTTAACACCTCTAATAATTTTTCGTTGACAAAGTTTGGAGATTTTTCAATGTCACTAAGAAAAAATTTTTCTTTAATTTTCTTAGATATATAGTTAGTTTTAATCTGTGGGTCACTAAATATTTTTTTAATAAAGATACTAAATAAGTAGTTTTCCATTGCAGCAACAACATAACCATAAATCATTGTATGAAAACTATGAAGTTGATTAGGGTCTGTAATTCCAGAGCTTAATAAATTACGAGCATTTTGAATTTGCGTATCGAATATAGATTTAGCTTCACTAGTATGTATGAACCAATCACTTTCGACTTTATCAGTATAAATTGTAGTCCTCTTAAAAGCTTTATCAAAAACTGGTTGATCAGCTAAATCATCAAATTTACTTTTATTTTTTTCAATGTCTTTAAGCTTAGTAAGCAGAAGTAGTTCTAAGGCAGAGTTGTTAAAATACTCTTTAATTTGTTTATAGTATTCAGAATTCTCGCCTAAACTATAGAATGAGTCAGGTAATTGATCAATTAATGACGTTGATAATGTCTGATACTCATCTATTTCACAAAAACTATTCTCTGTCTGATTCTCCTTAGCAATTTTTAATTGTCCAATTCTTCGTTGTGTTGCTAATCCAATCATATTCATAATATATAGATTGAAAGTTACCTTATAGCCGAAGTCATTCCATGAAGAATGCTCTAATAAAATCAAGTAATCCTCAATTTCGTTAATATCTAAATCTGACGTGTTTACATCACTAATTTTATTACAAATTAAAATTTTCATATATTTCTAAAGTATTAAAAAATCAAAGCTACTCTATAAAAATTAATCAAATATTACTATAAAAAATTAGCCTATTTAACATAATGGGCGTTATGCGAACCAAAATCTTAAAAGTTTATATTTTTCAACAACCTAAACATTTTACATAATCTCAAAATACCCCAAAAATCCGACTTCGACACATGTCGGTTTCTTTTTAAGCAGTTTTGATATCTTCAGCCAATCATTTTGGTTAAAAAATAATTAATTACGCGGTTTTTTGAACCTTATCAATTGTCACACAACCGAAATAATCCACAAAAAATGGGGATAAATTTTAAGCGATGTAAGCCCTGGCGTACAGCTTAAAACGTCCTTTGCGACTATCCCATCATGCAGCTATTTTCTATGATGGGGACATAGAGAGCAGGAAGCTCCAGATAACAATAACAAATGACAGCAACGGAAAATGCCGGTCCGACAGGAGTCAGATCAAAGTGCCTAATACGTAAAAAAGCCCAACAGGATGTTGGGCTTTTTTATTGTCTATTGTTTTTTATTCGCTCTAGAAATGATTATTTACATCAAATCTTAAAAAAAAAGCGCATTTAATGGTATGGTATGTATCAGTGATACCTATCTTATTCTTGGGAGATAAATATGGAAATTGCGAAAGTATTTCAAACAGGCCGAAGCCAAGCAGTTCGCTTACCTAAAGCATTCCGTTTTAATGGCACTGAAGTCGCGATTAAAAGTTTTGGTCGTGGCGTGTTATTGATGCCTATCGACAATCCTTGGGATGTGATGCTAGAAGCTCTAAACGAGTTTGAGGTTGGATTCCAGTTAGAACGAGCAGATCAGGGCGAACAAGAACGTGAGGAATTCAAATGATTTACCTCTTAGACACAAATATTTGTATCTATGTGATCAATCATAAGCCAGAGCATGTTTTTAAACGCTTTAAGCAATACCAGCTTGGTCAACTTGCGATTTCAAGTATCACGGCATCTGAGCTGGCTTTTGGTGTGGAGAAGTCTGGATCTGAACGCAACAAGCAAGCATTAAACAAGTTTTTATCACCTTTAGACATTCTACCTTACGATGAACATGCCATTTGGCATTACGCTAAATTACGCCAGGATCTTCAATCGAAAGGGAAAATGATAGGTAGCTTAGACATGTTAATTGCAGCTCATGCCTTGGCGCTAGATGTTGTATTGGTAACGAACAATATAAAAGAATTTGAACGTATCGATGACCTGAAGCTAGAGAATTGGGTCTAATTGTTATGTCTAGCCTCATTCAGGGCTAGACTTCGCATAAGAGATTTTATGTTAAGCAGATGATCAAAAGGCCCATGAATCGAGCCTTAACCTAACGGCCAAGGAGGATTATTTTTAATTTTTATGAAGTAATAATACTTGACTAAGATATCGGCAATATAAGCCAAACAAAACAAAAGTAGCATTAAATATACGATCAATAAGCAGATCATGAATACTGTTTCCCAACTTTCATAGTAGTTTTTATATATTTTTTTACTTACGTCCCACCCGTGAAGACTGTGAACCGTACCGGGTTTGTCGGAGAGTCAATATTCTGAGAGACTATCCCGATGACAAAATTAAAATATACCCCTGAAATCAGAGAAAGAGCGGTTCAATTATTGATTGAATCT
>NZ_JBPKBJ010000089.1:0-12946 GCF_051390655.1 Acinetobacter sp. P1(2025) | reverse complement strand
TATTTTGATCTAACATGTATTTCTCCAAATTCTCAGCAATTCAATCAGCTAAATTCTTTCAATGGGGCTATAGTACGCAAATTATTTAAATAGGTAAAACAGGTTGTTTTTATTATTTTGATCGTATTTTTGAATATTAAGGCTCCATGTTAATTAAATGCGTTCAAAGATAAAACTTGAATACTTCTGAACTTGTTATATAACTGCAATCTTTACATGGCATAACTAAGGGAAAGTGAAATGGCTTTACAGCGTGGTATTTATCAACACTATAAAGGTCAACTTTATCAGGTATTTAATGTTGCAAGACATAGCGAAACAGAAGAAGAGTTGGTTGTATATCAATGCTTGTATGGTGATTATTCCATGTGGGTTCGACCTTTAAGTATGTTTACTGAAACTGTTGCACTTGATAGTGGTGAAATTATTCCACGTTTTAAGTTGATTCAACCAACATAATTGATAGCCAAAGGTCTGAGCATCATCGGGAGTGAAATATGACCAGCACGGTGTTTTTAAAACGAATTGCTGATTTATATGATGAATTTAAACAACATGATGCTCGACAGGCAGATCGTTTAAGACGCTTTCGTAACATTGAAGCTGAGTCCGCTAAATTATTGGCTATGCTGGTACGAACACAGCAATCCCAACGTATTTTAGAAATAGGCACTTCCACTGGATATTCAACACTTTGGTTAGCTGAGGCTGCAAAGACAGTTGGCGGTCATGTTCAAACACTTGAAATCAATGCATTCCGTAGTGCACAAGCGAAGAAATATGCAGAAGAATTTAGCCTAGAAGCGTATATTGATTTTTGGGTGGGAGATGCAGCTGATTATTTGGCAGCATCCGCCGATCAATATGATCTCATACTCTTGGATGCCGAACGCGGAAGCTATGCTGGTTATTGGAATGATCTCAAAAGACTCATGTCAACTAAAGGTGGGACTTTAATAATTGATAATGTAATTTCTCATCCAGCAGAAGTGAAACCATTATTAGATTTGATAAAAAATGACGAACTTTATATGAGTACTATATTACCTATAGGTGCAGGCTTATGTATGGTCGTCACGAAGTGAGTTAGTTTTGGTATGTGCCAAACGATAATCTTGGGGGCTACACCCCATGATTTTATTAAATGCACGTGTAAAATTGGCAGGGTTGGAATAACCTAACTCATATGCAATATGTGTGATTGTAAAGGATGTATTTTCAAGTAATTCAATAGCACGCTCAGTACTGATCTTTTGTTTTAGGCGATTAAATTCTACTCCTTGTTGTTGCAAATATCGTTGTAGGGTTTTGGTTGAAATATTCAATACTTTCGCGCATTCAGTCAGTGTCGGAACTTGATTCGCTTGCCTTAACATTGTACTGATCCACTCTACAATTTCACCCTGATGATAAATTTTTTGAATCTGTTCCTGACAACGTTGTTCTACAACTTTTAAGCTATGTGCATCTGCTAAAGGCAAGGGAAGTGCTAATTGCTGCTGATCAAGTACAACTCTGATCCCTGTAAACCAAGTGTAATTGAAATGAAACTGAGCTTTGACAAGGTGTATGTATCTATCACTGTAAGCAGGTTCAGGAATACTTAAATAAATTTGATAGCGTTGTAATTGCTGACCGGCAAGCTCAAATAGACTGTAATAAAATCCGACTGCAATTGCTTCGATATGGAAGCTTAAACAACGTTTATTCATCTGCAAAATGGGTTCAAATAATAATTCCACCTTTTGCTGCGCTTGTGAAAACTGAATGGATAGCTTAAAGCTCGGCATGATCAGCTTGAAATATTGTGCAATTAATTTTAATGCATGATCCAGATTGGGACTGGTCATAAGTGCATAACCAACCAAGCTATGTGAACTTAGTTTCAAATTTCTGCCTAACTGAAAGGCTAAATCTTCTGTATTCGGTAAACTTAATCCTAACTCAATAAATTGTTCGATTTGTTGAATTGATAAAAATTCAGTTTGTGATAATTGATCCTTAAATTGATTTAAAACTGAATTATCGTATTGATTGGTACTGATCAATATCTCAATCAAACGTAAATAATAGCGAGCTGGAATAACAGGGATTTGTTGTTTGTGCACAATAAATCTCCACTAAAGTCTTAAAATGATAATATTAAGTCTTAAAATGATAATATAGCAACTGTTCAGAAGAACACAATCAATTCAAGCAAAACATTAAACGCTTGATTGAGGAGTTTAGAATGAATATGCATGCGCAATTAGATGTAGAACAAACAACTACACCATTTAAGGATAAAAAGCGTCATTTGTGGTTACTTGGTCTTGCAGTACCTGCTATCGCGATGAGTGGACTTGCTGGCTATCAATTTGGACCTAAAAAATCGAAAAAGTTTTTTGCCTCATTTGGACCATTATTTATCCATGGTGTGATCCCAACTCTAGACAAATTAATTGGTGAGGATACTGAAAATCCACCACTAGATGCGATTGCGGACTTAGAAGCTGACCCATATTACTCTCGCATTGTGAAGCTTTTTATACCACTCCAATATGCGACTAACGTTTATGGAGCCTACTTAGCAAGTCGAAAAGGCACATCTGTAGCTGATCAAGTTCTATTAGGAACTTTAGTTGGTATGGTAAATGGTATTGCAATTAATACTGCACATGAATTAAGCCATAAAAATGGTCGTTTAGAACATTATTTATCACATCTTGCATTAGCACCATCAGGGTATAACCACTTCAGAATTGAACATCCATATGGGCATCATCGTCGAGTAGCAACACCTGAAGATCCTGCATCATCACGCTTGGGTGAGACCTTTTGGAAGTTCTTACCACGTACAGTGATTGGAAGTTTTAAATCTGCAATTGAGATAGAAAAGAAACGTTTAGAACGCAAAAAACTACCATTTTTCTGCAAGGAAAATGAACTGATTCATGGTTGGGCCATGTCAGCAATTTATCATGGCTTGATGTTTAAGAAATTTGGTATGCGTTCAGTTCCATTTCAACTCACTCAAGCTACATATGCCGTGACTCTATTTGAAGCCGTTAACTATATTGAACATTATGGTTTAAAACGTGAGAAGAAAGAAAATGGGCAGTATGAGCGCACTTTGCCAGAACATAGCTGGAACAATAATAATTTAGTGACGAATCTATTTCTGTACCAGTTACAACGTCATTCAGATCATCATGCTTATCCGACACGCAGTTTCCAAACCTTACGTCATTTTGAAAATGCACCTCAATTACCAGCAGGTTATGGCGCTATGCTTTTACCAGCCTTCATTCCAGCATGGTGGTCAAAAATTATGGATGATCGAGTGGTAGAGCATTACAACGGTGACTTGAGTAAAGTAAATTTACACCCTGATGCCGAAGCACGAATATATGAAAAATATGCAGAAGAGATAGATATGATATGAAGAAAGCCCTGAAAAGGGCTTTTTTTATGATGAAGCAGAAATTTGTAGACGTTTGAAGTGTAAATCAAACTCAAGATATTTCTGCACAAAAGCTGTTTTATCTGTTGAGCGAAGTAAATTATCGTAAATAAACTCTGGTACTGGGTGGTAAAGTTCGCCTGAACCATTGTTATAGAAAATTTTTAAATAACGTGAAGAAACATCATATTTCCAAGATGTTACGACTACAGATTTTTCCATACCTTGCACCCCCGCAGTGATCATCGTTTATTACATATAAAAAACTCTTTAAGTGCTCATCTTTTGACAGTACTCCAACTTTGTACAACTGACAATCAGAAAATGAAGTTCTCTAGTGAATAAAAAATGATAAGAATCATTGAAAAATATGATTGCTTATATGAGAGTAACCTGCATAAAAAAACCACTCTAAAAAGAGTGGTTTTTAACTAATCACTATATCTAGAAATTAGATTTTACCAACTAAGTCGATAGATGGAGCGATTGTATCGTTACCTTCTTTCCATTTAGCAGGGCAAACTTCGCCTGGGTGGCTAGCTACGAATTGAGCAGCTTTAAGTTTACGTAAAGTTTCTGATACGTCACGAGCAATCGCATTGTCATGAATTTCAGCAGTTTTGATTACGCCTTCTGGGTTTACAATGAAAGTACCACGAAGTGCTAAACCAGCTTCTTCAATATGAACGTCAAAAGCGCGAGTTAATTGGTGTGTAGGGTCGCCAACTAATGGGAACTGAGCTTTACCAACTGCTGGTGAAGTTTCATGCCATACTTTATGAGAGAAGTGAGTGTCAGTTGTTACGATATAAACTTCTGCACCAGCTTTTTTGAACTCTTCATAGTTTTCAGCAGCATCTTCAACTTCTGTTGGGCAGTTAAATGTGAATGCAGCTGGCATAAAAATAAGAACAGACCATTTGCCTTTAAGATCAGCATCAGTTACTTGAATGAATTCACCGTTGCGGAATGCATCAGCTTTAAATGGTTTAACTTCAGTATTAATCAAGCTCATCATTGTCTCCATGATTGAGGTTTATCTTTAAACTTGTTTGCGAGGTCTAGAATAAGTAATTTCTAGTTATTGGGGAAATAGTATTTTTACATGACTAAAATCGGAAAATTAAATGATCCGAGATCGATAGCTTTCACCCAAAAAAAGATATTTCCATTTGACTCCATTCACATGAAGCAAAAATGACAAATATCGAAAATGATCGTGCTCTACAACATGAAGCCGATAGCCTTAAAATTCAAGGGTAAAATTGAAAAAAATAAAATTATATAAAAATCCATGATCTGCACGAAGTTCATGCACGTTGGAGATATTATTGTTTATGCTCAAATATTGGACGAAATGTTTCTTGTTTCAAATGTTTGTGATGTTTAGAATTTGAGATAGGGTAGAAATACTGTGAAGTATTAAGCAGGATTAAAGTTAACAGCGAGCGAGATTACTCGTATTTAAAGAGAATTAATACAACAAATGACAGATCAATTGAGAGAAAAATTTGAGAATCTTGAACTCAATGCGGGTTTAGGCAAGATTAGTGCTTTTATATCTATGTCTCTAGGATTGTTAAGCATTTTCAGTGCTTTATGCTTTTTATTTCCTTCAGTTCTCACCATGCCAGAACTACGTCCGCTATACGTTAAACATTATGATGCTTTTTATTTTAGTTTGATGATCGCGATTGTACTTAGTGTAGGTTTTGGGGCGTTTAGTGCGATTTTTCGACAAAATCGATATGGGTTTTATGGTTTGTGTTTCGCATTAGTTGCGGCTGTTTTGGGATGTGGGTTAATCAAAGCCCCAACTTTGCCGAACATTCCTTTCTATGCAGGTATTGATTATTTCGTACTAACACTTGTGATCTTGGCTTTAGTTTTTATCCCTTTAGAAGGTTTTTTTGCTAAAAATCCCCATCAAAAAATACTTAGAGTGGGATGGGTGACGGATATGAAATATTTCATGTTTAGTCACATTGGCATTCAACTCTTTACCTTTCTAACAGTCATGCCGATTCAGTATTGGATTACTCATCTTCCGAATAATCCAATCGTTCCTTTTGTACAAGCACAGCCGATTTGGTTGCAATTTATAGAATTGTTGATTGTTGTTGATTTCGTTGTGTATTGGTTGCATCGCGCGATGCACGAGGTGAATTTCTTGTGGCGTTTTCATGCGATTCATCATTCAACGGAACATATGGATTGGTTAGCATCTTCACGTTTACATATTGTCGAAGTATTGATGACGCGATTTATTGCAACCTTACCGATATTTTTATTAGGTTTTCATACCTCAGCCGTTTTTGCTTATCTCGTATTTATTTCTTTTCATGCGATATTCATCCACTCAAATGTACGTTTTAGATTTCCGTATTTACGCTGGCTGATAGCTACCCCTGAGTTTCATCATTGGCATCACTCTTCAGAGAAACCTGCGATTGATAAAAACTATGCGGCATTTATCCCATTGTATGATGTCATTTTTAAAACAGTGTATATGCCAAACCATTTGGCAAGTGTATATGGAACTGTGGGGTATAAGATCCCCAATAGTTTTGTAAAGCAATTTGCGTGGCCATTTAAAAAATACGTCAAACAGTTACGTAATCGTTTTGATCATTCATCTAAATCATAAAAACCAAACTAGAACTACAGCAATATCATCAATAGATTGCTGTAGTTGCTTTGCATAGCAAGATTTTAAGGCGTAAAATAGCTGATTATTTAATTTTCAGGAAAGCTGTTCAGTGCAGAGTCATTTAAATGTAGATCAATTGGTTATGGCACGTGACCGTCACCGTTTAAATCGACTGCGCAAAGATAAAAAAACAGAAACAGCAGAAATCGAAAAACTATTTGAACAATCAAACCAAAAGGTAAAACAGCGTTTAGCTCGCTTGCCTAAGATCAAACTCAACCAAGATTTGCCTGTTACGCAATACGCCGATCGTTTGATCGAGGCTATTCAAAAGCATCAGGTGATTATTGTTGCAGGTGAAACTGGCTCTGGTAAAACCACACAGCTTCCTCAAATCGCAATGCTTGCAGGTCGTGGTCTTACTGGCATGATTGGACATACACAACCACGTCGTTTGGCTGCACGTAGCGTTTCGCAACGTATTGCGGAAGAAGTTGGTGAAAAGCTTGGCGAGTCAATTGGTTTTAAAGTTCGCTTTAATGAGCAAGGTTCTCAAGACTCGATCGTTCGGTTGATGACAGACGGTATTCTGTTAGCTGAATTGACTAATGATCGATTCTTATCAAAATACGACACCATTATCATTGATGAAGCGCATGAACGCTCTCTCAATATCGACTTTATCATGGGCTATCTGAAGCAATTATTGCCGAAGCGTCCGGATTTAAAAGTGATTGTTACGTCTGCAACCTTAGATGTAAATCGTTTTAGTCAATATTTTAATAATGCACCAATTTTTGAAGTCGAAGGTCGCAGTTATCCTGTTGAAGTTCGTTATCGTCCTATTTCTGAATTGAGTATTGTTGGTAGTGATGATGATGAGTTCGATGATTTTGAGGAAAATCTACCTAGAGCCGTTGTTCAAGCTGTTGAAGAGTGTTTTGCTGATGCTGAAGTAAAAGGTCATCCTGAACATGCTGATATTCTAATTTTTGCCAGTACAGAGCAAGAAATTCGAGAACTACAAGAAACATTACAAAAATATGGGCCACGTCATACAGAGGTATTACCTTTATATGCACGCCTAGCACTCGCAGAACAACAAAAAATCTTTAATCCTGGTGGTAAAGGTCGCCGCATCATTATTGCCACGAACGTAGCAGAAACGGCATTGACCGTTCCAAATATCCGCTATGTAATTGATAGTGGATTTGCACGTATCTCTCGTTATAACTATCGATCGCGTGTTCAGCGCTTGCCAATTGAAGCGATTTCACAAGCAGCAGCCAATCAACGTAAAGGGCGTTGTGGTCGTATAGCAGCGGGTGTATGTATTCGTCTATATAGCGAAGAAGACTTTTTAAGTCGCCCAGAATTTACTGAGCCAGAAATTAAACGAACCAATCTTGCTTCGGTTATTTTGCAAATGCAAAGTCTCGGACTAGGCAATTTGGAAGATTTCGATTTTATTGAGCCACCTGATTTCCGTTTGGTAAATGACGGTCGTAAGTTGCTTATTGAATTGGGTGCCTTGAACGAACGCAAGAATGATCTGACTAAAGTTGGTCAAATGATGGCACGTATGCCGATTGATCCTCGTTTAGCACGTATGATTATCGGTGGAGCACATTTTGGGGTACTCAAAGAAACCTTGATTATTGTTAGTGCTTTAGCGATTCAAGATCCTCGTGAGAGACCAGCAGATAAACAAATGCAGGCAGATCAAAAGCATGCTTTATTTAAAGAAGCTGATTCTGACTTTTTGTTCTATTTAAAATTATGGAATACATTGCAAACAAGCCCTGATGCTCAATCTGAAAATAAACGCCGTCAGTTTGCACGCCAACATTTTCTGAGTTGGTTACGTTTGCGTGAATGGAAACAAACACATCAACAATTAGTAGAGTTGGCAGAAGGTTTAAAACTTAGTTTTAATGAAAAGGGTGCAAATTATGAAAATTTACATCGAGCTTTATTAACTGGTTTACTTTCATTTATTGCCAACAAAACTGATGAACGTAATACCTTTATGGCTGTTCGTCAGCAAAAAGCCAAAGTTTTCCCAGCCAGCACATTGCATAAAACCAATACAGCGTGGGTCATGGCATTTGAGATGGTAGAAACATCCCAAGTTTATCTGCGTACTTTGGCCAAAATAGATCCCGAATGGATATTGTTAGCTGCTCGAGACCTATTGAAATATCACTATTTTGAACCACATTGGTCAAAAAAAGGTGGCATTGTAAATGCGTATGCTCAAATTTCCTTATTTGGTTTGATAATCGAACCAAAACGTTTAGTGAACTTTGAAAAAGTTGATCAGGCAGCTGCACATGAAATCTTTCTGCGTGATGCGCTCACGACTGGCAATTTAGGCATTACCCCTGCATTTTTAAAACATAACTTGCTTAAACTTGAAGAAGTGGAGCGAGTTGAGGATAAATTACGCCGCCGTGATTTAGTGGTCGATGAAGAAACGATTTATCAATTTTATGCAGAACGTGTACCAGTTGAAGTAGCGAGTCGACATAGTTTTGAAGATTGGCGAGCGACGGTAGAAGCAAAAAATCCCCGTTATTTGTTTGTTGAGGATGATGCACTCTGGATGAGTGATCGTCCAACCACACAACAATTTCCAGATTATTTGCACAACGGCCAATTACGTTTAGCAGCAAGTTATCGTTTTGATCCAAGTCATGATGAAGATGGGGCTACGGTTAAAATTCCTGTGCAAGCATTGCCTCAAGTAGATGAAAAGCAATGGTCATGGGGAATACCTGGCTGGCGGCAAGATTTAATCGAGGCTTTGTTAAAAGCACTACCTAAAGATAAACGCCGCAATTTAGTTCCAATTCCTGATACAGCCAAAAAGTTAATGCAGGGTGTCGATGCTGTTCATTTACGTGAGCATCTATTTAACTATCTCGCTTTTGCTCTACGTGGAGAGCAGATTACTGAAAAAGATTTCTCGTTTGAACGTATCGATCAATACCTTGTTCCTTTTATCAAAGTGATTGATGAAAAAGGAAAATTAATTGCTCAAGGTCGTGACTTAGATGAATTAAAGGCGAGATGCCGAGTTGAAACTCATCGTCCAGTAAAACAACAGCAAGGCGAGTTCCAAGCCTTCCCTGAGAGCTTTATCTTTGAAGCTTCTCAAAAGGTTACAGGAGTGATAGTTAAACAGTATCAAGCGCTTGTTCCCACAAAGATATTTTTTGCACTTGAAGCAAAAGATGAATCAGGTGTGGTTGTACAAACGTTTAATGATCAGCAAGAAGCCATTAAACAGCATCGTGAAGGTGTAATTCGTCTGATTCATATGCAGCTTGGGGATTTGATTCGCCAACTGAAAAAGCAGATTTCTAAACCTTTGGCTTTGGCATATTCTCCATTGGGTGAGCGCGCTAAACTCGAACAAATGTTGGTTTATGCAACTCTACAAGTATCAATCCAACAACTTCCACAAAATGCTGAAGAATTTAATACCTTAGCACTTGATGTAAAAAAACACTTTTTGAGCAATGGTCAAAAAGTACTAACGGACATCACTGAAATTTTTACTCAATGGCAGCAAGTTCGTCGTGAGTTGTTGGTTTTAGATCAAGATATATTCGGTCGTAGTATTGACGATATAGAGGATCAGTTGGATTTAATGTCATTGGCGGACTTTGTTTATAGCAAACCAAGTGAGATTTGGCAGGAATATCCACGTTATTTAAAAGCATTGCTATTGCGTTTAGATCGTTTGCCAAATAATCTACAACGTGACCTTGCTGCAATTGATGATGTCGATCCATGGATGGACAAAGTATTTAAGTTTAAAAATGATCCTAAAATCAAAGAAATGTATTTGATGTTAGAGGAATTGAGAATTTCCTTGTTTTCTCAACCAATGAAAACAAAGATGCCAATTTCACCAACTAGATTACAAAAACTATGGGATCGATTAGCAATCGGTTAAACTGAGCAATAATGAAAGTTAGAACCATTCTTTACAGGAGTTTTACATGGGCATCCGTATAACAGGTACAGGTTTGTTTCACCCAACTGAAACAATTTCTAATGAAGAGTTGGTTGAAAGTTTAAATGCTTATGTAGAACAATTTAATCAACAAAATGCTGACAAAATTGCAGCAGGTGAGATCGAAGCTCTACGTGGTTCAAGTCCTGAGTTTATTGAAAAAGCATCTGGTATTAAAAGCCGTTACGTGGTTGAGAAGTCAGGTATTTTAGATCCAACACGTTTACGTCCGCGCTTACAAGAACGTAGTAATGATGAACTTTCGCTCCAAGCCGAGTGGGGTGTAATAGCTGCTAAACGAGCGATGGAAAATGCAGGTGTCACTGCTGAAGATATCGATGTTGTGATTTTAGCATGCTCAAATATGCAACGTGCTTATCCTGCTGTTGCGATTGAAATTCAGTCAGCATTAGGTATTAAAGGCTATGCTTATGATATGAATGTCGCGTGTTCAGCTGCAACATTTGGTTTAAAGCAAGCTTATGACGCTGTGAAATGTGGTGCTCGTCGTGTTTTACTTTTGAATGTTGAAATTACCTCAGGTCATTTGGATTATCGTACACGTGATGCGCATTTTATCTTTGGTGACGTTGCAACTGCTTCAATTATCGAAGAAACTGAAACCAAATCAGGTTATGAAATCTTAGATATTCATTTGTTTACTCAATTTTCAAATAACATCCGTAATAACTTCGGTTTCTTGAACCGTAGTGAAGATGCGGTTGTTGATGACAAATTGTTCCGTCAAGATGGGCGCAAAGTGTTTAAAGAAGTTTGTCCACTTGTCGCAAAAATCATTACAGCACAGTTGGAAAAATTACAATTAACACCTGAACAAGTTAAACGCTTCTGGTTGCATCAAGCCAATGCCAATATGAATGAGTTAATTTTAAAACTCGTTGTTGGTAAAGATGCTGATTTAGATCGTGCACCAATTATTTTGGATGAGTTTGCGAACACTTCTTCTGCGGGCGTAATTATTGCAATGCACCGTACAGGCGAGCAGGTAAATAATGGTGAATATGCTGTAATTTCATCATTTGGCGCAGGATATTCGGTTGGTTCGATTATCGTACAAAAACATATTGCTTAAATTTTATAGGCAAAAATAAAAAACCGCATCAATGATGCGGTTTTTTTGATTTTAGCTTATTTAAGTAAGATCGCTAGGTCGATGACTTGCGGAGTGGTGTTACCACCAATAGTTGAAGCTGCTAAATTTGGTGTTCCATCTACACTGATAGCTAAACGTGCTCTAGGTGTTGTAATTGTTGTATCGCTATTTAAGTCGACTCGATAAAGTACTGATGGTCCAGTTTCACCTGCCACAGTAGCTAAAGCTAAGCCATTGTCACCACCAGCAATATCAAAGCCATTGTCTATACCTAAGTTGATTCCTAAATTACCGATAAGGTTTAATGTGCCTGCGTTTGGTGGATTCTGTTTAGTGAGAGTTTTGCCTGTTTGATCAAGATCAAATAGTTCTGTAGCTAACATCGCGATAGGTGTAGCGAAACTATTGGTATATGCAGCTGCAGTAACTTTAGCCTCAGAAATTCCGTTAATATCGCCATCTTTTATAGTATCGCCAGTATCGACGTTAATTCTTAAGTTCTGTCCAGTATTGCTGATTACGCGGAGTCGATCTGCTGTAGGGTTGAAATCAACTGCGAAACTTGTACCATCTAGGTTTGTGAAAGTGCTGCCAGTAGCTGGTTTGAGTGCAGTGATGAGGCTTGCTAAACCAGTGTCTGTATTGATCGTATACAAATTCCCTTTATTGGTTAATCCATATAGCTTGCCAGAATTGTCAGTTGAGGTCCTAAAACGATAGTCGATACCGATAAATTTCTCATCTACAAGCAATCCAGTGAGGCTCTTTTCAGTTACAGTATTTGGATTGGTAATAGCGAAGCTAAGCAGTTTATTGTTTGCTGTTAAACCATAGCCTTGAGCTGTGGCATCGGTTGAACGTTTTAATGCAATGCCTCGAATCCCCATGCTATTAAAACTATTATTCAAGTCATGTGATTCAAAAACAGCATCGCTTGAGGTGCCGACATTAGCTAGATTAAGTTTAAAAAATTTATAATTGCCTGATGCGAGTTTGAGTGCGGCAAAACCTACATTGCTGACAGGGTCTATATCAAAACCGCCACCGCCGTTTGTATTAATGTCTGCACCCAAAGCCGTAGAATTGCCTAATGTACCTGCGTTCGCATTTTGAAGATAAATGCGATCAGAATTTTGGTCAATGCTATATAGTTTGGTTGAACCTGTGCCAGCAAAAGCATTGGTATAAGCACCTGCAACAACTGCTGCAGTACCTGTGGTTAAATTAATCGTACCATCTGTAATGGTTGCACCAGTATCAACATTGATACGCAAGTTTTGTCCTGTGTTAGAAATTACACGTAGGCGATCTGCAGCAGGGTTAAAATTGACAGTGATAAGGTTGGCATCACCCATAATTTGTGTGAAAGATGCATTTCCATCTGTAGTATCGCTCGGGTCGGCGATTAGTTTTCTCAGGAAAATTGCTTCGCCATTGTTTGGATTTAAAGTATATAAGTTCCCTTGTAGACCAACAGCATAAAGTTTGCCGTCTTTAGGGCGGTAATCAATACCTACCAGTTCATCTCCAGACATTAATCCTTTAATCTTGCGGTTAGACACAACCTTGTCAGGCATTGATCTATCGACTGAACTAATCATTCAGAGGTGGATCAGGAAATTTGAACAACACTTATAAGTGATATTTTGCTCCCCAAATGATGTTATAAACATCAATATATGGAGTATTTTATGGCACGTAGACCAAGAAGAAATC